>CAYIVY010000156.1:0-2511 GCA_964366945.1 uncultured Gammaproteobacteria bacterium | reverse complement strand
AGTTCATGCTCGCCAACGACTCGGTGACGGTCGCCACTGAAGTGCCTGTATATATCACACGGGATGATCTTCTTCATCTCAAAACCCAATTAGGTTTTGAGATATTTTCACGTGTCATCCCGACCAAGCCCGAAGGGCACGTGGAGGGATCTTTAAAAGATTCCTCGACTCCGCTTCGCTCCGCTCGGAATGACAACAATATTCCCGTTGTCGAAATTGTAAAACTCCCAAAACTAATCACCGGCCACATAGATATTCTCCAAATCAGAAATGGACAGATTCATATCCTCGATTACAAACCACGGGCAGAAAAAGAAAGACCAATTGAACAGTTGACTCTTTACGCTATGGCTCTTTCCCGTCTGACAGGTTTGCGGCTTTATGAATTCAAGTGTGCTTGGTTTGATGAAAAAGACTATTTTGAGTTCTATCCTCTCCATGTTTTGCACAAACCCAAAAAAAACAGTCGAAGAAGAAAAATTAGTACTAATGAAGGCGTCTATAAAATAAATCAGGATAGAGCAAAAATACTATCAGTTAGACCGATACAAATATGAACTATTATCCAAAAAGACCGGTGAAATCGTTTCAAGATTTGGAGGTTTATCAGAAACTATTAGCTATTTCCGTGGCGATTGTGAAAAGAATCACTCTTGAACGTCCCAGTGCCGATCTTGACCGAATTTGCAAACATGTCCCTGCCGATGTCTTGATACAAGACATTCAAGACTGTGTGCTCTCACTGCCAATCAAAATTGCCGCCGCTCATTCTTTGCGATTCGGAAACAGCGGGCAGGCAATCCGGATACTGGAAGAGATTATGGTTGGCTGTAATAAAATAGTGGTATATTTAGAATTGTATAGGGACTTGTATAATGATAATAAGATTGAGCTTGAGTTCTTTGAAGATCAGATAAAAAATATTTTATCAACCCGATTCAAAATTTTGCATTTACAACGTTCGTGGATAAAGTTCACCCCGTTAGCAATTAAAACGGAAAAATCATATGGGAAAACAAAATAAAAAACCAGTAACGTTTGCTTTTATCGATGCCACTAATATTATTTATGGAGCTGGTGGCGCGGGTTGGAAAGTTGATTTTAAAAAATTAATACAATACTTAATAAACCGGTTTAATGTAACGAGAATATTATATTACGCAGGCATCGACCAAACTAATCAAAAACAACTCAATTTTTATAAAAAGCTGGGATCTTTCGGCTACGAACTAAGATTGGTACCGGTAAAAACTTTTAGTAATGGAAGGAAAAAAGCCGACGTTGACTCTAAAATGACTTTCGAAATTATGTTGTTATTAAATAAATACAATAGTGCTATTTTGATGACTGGCGATGGTGATTTCTACTGGGTGTTTGAACATCTTTTGAAAATAAAAAAACAGGTTAAACTATTCGCTCATCGTTCATCAACAGCTAAGGAGTTAAAACAATTGTTTGGAGTTAATTTTACTGATCTTAAATTCATCAAAAACATCATTGAGAGAAGACAAAAAAACGGGACAGACTCTAAAATAGTATCTGTCCCTCGGGATTATGCAAGAAGTGTATCAAAAGTTAATAATTATGTCAAGTCCAAAAAATGTTTGACGGTTTAGCCAATTACATCAACGAAATTGTACGGGGCAGAAAAGTCCGTGTGAACGGACAGGATGCCCAGTGGAGAAAAGTAACTGACATTAAGGTCGGACAAAAGATTGCAGTAACCGCTGCCGACTTTGACCGATCTTCTGATCGCATGTTCCGATCCAGCATTAAATTCGACGAGATCGTCTCCATTAAAAAAGTTGACCGCGAACAAGTCTATGATATAGAGGTGGAAGGTACCCATAACTTCGTCGGCAACGGCATCGTCGCTCATAATACTTATATTAATTTAGATAATAATGGAAACGTCAAGCTTGTTGATAATGCCACGGGACTTGCAGCGTCAAACGCGGCTGACGTCTACAACGGCAATCTTAATCCCCCTTCTCCTCCTTTATTTTCCCTTATTACCCCAACTGGTGAAGCCATAAAACGCATCGCCGCCTTTTCAGAAGCGGCCATCGCTAATCTCCGCGCTGGTTTTATTCAGGCCGAAAAAATTACTACCAAAATAATCCAATCGGAGAAAATTGTCTCCCCTGTTGTTGAAACAGAAAAAATTATTACTAATGAAATAAAACCACAAAATCAAGATGTTATTATTAATTTAGAGCCAACCGTCAGTCCACAATCAACCGACTCGGTTGATAAAGGTCAGTTGGCACGGCTAATAATCAAAGGCCTTGAGGGAAAAACCGTCACAACAATCGATTCGGCTGGCAACGCCAGTTTTTCCGGCCAGCTCATCGCCGACTCAATACAAATTAATGCTGACGCCACTGTTGCCGGTACTTTAACGGCTGACAAGATTGAAGCGGGAAATATCAACGATTTGACAAAGACTGTCTTTGATCAAAGACAGTCTTTAACAGACCAAAGTTCATCAATCAACGACATTCAAAAACT
>CAYIVY010000155.1:0-2553 GCA_964366945.1 uncultured Gammaproteobacteria bacterium | reverse complement strand
GGATTAATTCTAAGTTTTGCTGACATTCACAGAAAAAAAGGTGCTGGTTCTAAAAAACATAAAAATATCTATCGAAAAGCGATTTTGAGCAAGTGTCCAAATATTGAAGAAAGATGTAAAAATAAAGTAAATTTTTATTGGCCTAGTTTTTCTTCTCAGAAAATTAATGTTTTTTACTGGGAAAAAAATGCCTCACCGAGTAAATCCCTCAGCAGAAGCTGAAGATAAGCCCAATGAGGACTTGGATAAGTTGATTATAGCATAATATTATATTTCGTTATTTAATATTAAAGATTATCTCATTGTTAAAGTCTTTAATTCCCCTTGACAAATTACATAATTGAAAAACTGCCTACTTCTCCAAAAAGCAAAAGGGGGGTTATTGGAAAACCGCCAGCTTGTCCGCCGTAGCTTTAGCGAAAGATAGTTAAGCGTAAAGGATTTTAACTCTTTTAACCTCGATTATTTTTATTTTTGAAGCTAAATAACAGTAATGAACTTTGTTCCAACCAGAGATTAACTTACATATAGATGGGGCATATAAAAAAATATTTTGTTATTCCCGCGTAGTCGGGAATCCAAGCGTCCTGGATCCCCGTCTCTGCCTGCGCAAACAGGTTCACGGGGATGGCAATATCAGTCTAAATCATATAATTAACAGGGATACAGATGACAAAAAAGAGCGGGTTATTCTACCGCTCTATTTCTAACTTCGACCAACCGTTTTTGTTACGGTGCTGCTTTTGGGAACTTCTGGGAATTCCCTTTCAGTGAAGCGTAAGGGATTCGAACCCTTGATATTCACCCTGAAAAGGTGATGTCCTAGGCCACTAGACGAACGCTCCAGTAGCTAATTTTACCACAAAAAAATCACTTCATATTTTAAAATAACCCTACCATGTCAAACGCATTGAAGCACTTAACAGGGTAATTTTTCTCTAATCAACTATTTCAGCTTATTCTTCAGCTCATCCAATATTTCTTTTGCTGATTCTTTGCCACCCAATCCAAATGCCAGACCTCCGGCCAGTGACAACATAGCCACAATTCCGGTAAAAAGAATTCTTATTAAATCCTGGGCCACACCCAATTGATTAAGGACTACTAAAACCGTGAAAAACATGATTGTACCACGAGTAAAAACAGCTAAACTATTACTTGCAGTTGATCCAATCGTCTTGATACTATGACGAACCAGATCCGAAGTCAGATTAGCTGCTAAAATTCCAACAAAAACAATGATCACCGAGACGACCACATTTGGTAAATAGAAAAGGATCTCATTGACAACGTTCGTCGCTCCTGAAAGACCCCAGACTTCAAGCGCTGGTACCAAGAAAACCACGATCAACATCCATCTTAGTATTTCAGACAAAACTTCTGTCCATATTGTTACTTCCTCTTTTTTAATTAATTTAGTTTTGTGTAATAAAAGATCTATCTTGGAAAAAGTAATGACAGTCGTAATTAGCTGTTTGACGATACCGGCAATTAAAAAACCAACAATTAAAATTATTAAGCCACCAAATAAATTAGGCATAAAACTACCTAAATTCCTAAAAAAATCAAATAAAATCGAATTTATTAACTCAATCATTTGTATATCACCCCCTTTAGAATTTGTTTACGAATTTCTAATGAGTAACTACAAATTCTTAAGTCCACCAAATATCGCTCTTCAAGCCGTGTACGAACAGTACTGAAAAGGCTTGAAGTAAGATATGGTGGACACAGAACCATTAACTGTCAACGTCATCCCAAAACTTAATCTCAGTTTTTTCTCCCTCAATTAATATAGAAAAGACTGCTACTTTTAGTTTATAGTCTATAAAATTATTTTTCAACAAGTAATATTGGGCTAGTTTTTTTATATGATGGATCTTTCTCTGATTGACAGCCTCATAAGGATTACCGTAGTCTAAATTTGATCTGGTTTTAACTTCAATAAAATACAGGCAGTGATTTTTTTTGGCAATAATATCAATTTCCCCGAATTTAGAGCGAAAATTATTTTCAAGGATAGAAAAACTGTGAGACTGTAAATAGTCTGAGGCAAGACTCTCTCCGGTTTTACCGAGATTTTTTTGGTAAAGGCTCATGAGTTTTTTTTACAACGCCTTCTGGACTTTTTTTATGTTTTTTGACCACCTTTTTAACACTATATAATTTTGTTCTAACTTCTTGTTCAGTTAGGCCACGAATAAAATAAAGCTTAGCTTTTTGATAAGAAGATTTTTTAACTAATTCCATCTTGGCAATAAATGGTGATAAAAGTGGAATAATTTTTTCAACTCCCGTTCCCGTCTTAGATATTTTTCTGACAGTAAACATTCTATTTGCCTCGCTGTCACCTCTGACTTTAACAATTATTCCTTTAAAAATCTGTATCCTCTCTTTATCGCCTTCTTTTAACTTATAGTCAATACTAACCATATCACCAACTTTGTATCTAATTTCTTTATATAAAAATGAGTTTGCCATAGTTTTGTATTTTATCAGTTTTTTGTTTTTTTTACAAGGGTGCCTGGCGGCAGGGAGGCTTTCAAGAAAGCT
>CAYIVY010000154.1:0-2553 GCA_964366945.1 uncultured Gammaproteobacteria bacterium | reverse complement strand
CCACCAAAAGGATCAAGGGCGGATGGACTATTATGAGTTTCAACTTTGTGAGAGATAATATAATCATTATCAAATTTAAAAGCACCGGAATTATCTGAGAATACCGAAGTGCAGAGATCTTTATCTCCTTTTTTATTTCTGATTTCAATAGTAGCTCTTTTAATGTAATTATTGAATAGACCAGTTTTTATTTTATCTATTGGATCAGCAAAAATTGTATGATGACAATGTTCTGACCAGGTTTGGGCAATTGACTCAAGTTCAATATCAGTTGGATTTCTTCCCAGTTTGTCAAAATATTTTTTAATCGCTTTCATATATAGAAGATCGAGGGCGAGGGGTCCTCGGTAAGATCCATCTTTATTTTTTATTCCTGACTTTCCAATTATTGTCAGCTCTTCATCTGTTACGTTTAAATCAACCTTATCAACTTGGTTTGCTGAAGTTAATTTAACTTGTGGAACAATTTTATCCATCCCGTTGTCTCTTAAATATTTTTGTTTGGTTTTAAAATGAACGCGGTTGATCAGGGGATTGATTAAACTAAGAGAAACTTCATTAATTTGTTTTTCATCTGACTTGCCATTAATTAATAAAAGTTGAGAAGAAAAAACTCCCTCATCGTCGATAAATTTTATTTTAAGTTGGTCTTTAATGATTTCTTTAACAGTGTTGGCAACATTGTCAGTCACTCCCGGCAAAAAACCGGTTTCAATAGACCAGGTAAATTTTTTGACTAAAATCGGTTGGTTAATTTTATAGCCTTGATAGACAGGGTTTGTTAAAGATGAAGCAATTTGTTTTAGTTGGTTTTGATTAAGATCTTTTTTAATCGTATAAACGTCAACTAAATAAACTTCGTCAATATTTTTATTTATGTGGCGGAGTTGAGTCCTTTTTATTTTTGCGCGAGCATTGGGTATTCTTGCAAATATTTCGATTCTATTAATCATACTTATCTCCAAATATTAATCCATTTCTTCCAATATCGCGTCGGTATTGCACTCCTTTAAAATAAACACTTTTTTTTCCGATGACTTGATATACTTTTTTTATAGTTTCTTCTAATGTTTTTGCGTAAGCGGTAACCGCTAGAACCCGACCACCATTAGTGGCTATTTTTTTGTTTATTTCTTTTGTACCGGCATGAAAGATATGAATATCTTCACCATGCTCTTTATCTAATCCAGAAATTTGATCTCCTTTTTTATAGTCACCAGGATAACCAGCGGAGGCAAGAATAACGTCAACAGCAAATCCTTTTTTAAAAATTAATTTTTTATTTTTCAACTGTTTTTTTTGTTGGGAAAGTAAAATTTCGACCAGATCCGATTCCAATAACATCATTAATGGTTGGGTTTCCGGATCACCAAAACGACAGTTATACTCCAATACTTTTGGGCCTTCTTTGGTTAAAATTAATCCCGGATAAAGAATACCTTCAAAAGGACAACCTTCTTTCACCATGGCTTTTATTGTTGGGGCAACAATTTCTTTTTCAATTTGGTTCAATAATTTTTTATCAACAAATGGGATTGGGGCATATGCGCCCATCCCACCGGTATTGGGACCTTGATTGTTATCAATCAGTCTTTTGTGATCTTGAGAAGGTAAAAATGAGAGAAAATCTTTTCCATCGGTAATAACCATAAAAGAAACTTCTTGACCGAATAGGCATTCCTCAATAATTATTTTTTCTCCAGACTTACCAAAAGTTTTATCGATCATTAGCTCTGATAAAAATGTTTCGGCTTCCTTCCTATTTTTGCAGACAGCCACACCTTTACCCATACACAAACCATCAGCTTTTATAACGAGAGGATACTTGGCTTTTTGTAAATATTTTTTTGCTTCATCAAAATCATTAAAAGCAAAATATTCAGCCGTTGGGATCTTATATTTTTTCATCAACTTTTTTGAAAAAGTTTTTGATCCTTCTATTTGAGCGGCCTTTTTTGAAGGTCCAAATATCTTAAGTTTTTCTTTTTTGAAAGCATCGGTAATTCCGAGTACGAGAGGAGTCTCTGGTCCAACGACTGTCAGATCAATTTTTTTATTCTTTGCAAATTTTGATAATTTACTTATATTAGTTGCCTCAATTGAGACATTTTCTCCAATCTCTTTTGTGCCAGGGTTGCCGGGGGCAAAATAAATTTTGTCAATCAACGGCGACTGTTTTATTTTCCAACCCAAAGCATGTTCTCTTCCGCCAGAGCCAATTATTAAGATCTTCATAGTCTTCAAATTTTTATAGATTCTGTCACTTGAGACGACTATTCCCCTGCGAGGCTCTACAGACTACGCTGTAATCCGCTTCTCGGGGAACCTTTTCTCGACGTGACATCTATAAAATGTTTTGTTATTTAAAACTTTTAATTGCAAAGCTTCATTAATGACTCAACATAAATTTTATTTTCTTTTTTCTTTAGTCTTTGATAAAGACTTTTAACAGTATCATTTGGTAAAATTTTTTCAAAACAGCGATCAAGAACTATGCCAAAATCAAATTTGTCAGATAAAAAATGAACGGTTGAACCGGCATAGGTAGCCTTT
>CAYIVY010000153.1:0-2576 GCA_964366945.1 uncultured Gammaproteobacteria bacterium | reverse complement strand
AAGAACGTGCGAACTGAAAAAGATTTGGAAAAATCCCAAGAGCCGGCGAAAGAAGAGAAGAATGAAGTAATTCCTGATATAAAAGAATTTTCAAATTTTGAAGGTACGCAGTTCAAGCAATGGGATAAAATTAAGGTTAGAAGAACTTCTGGCGCCATTGAGGATGATTGGTCGGTTGGTTTCATAGATCACAAAGAAGGATTGATAAAAGTATTTAAGGATGGCAGCAAAAAAGGCGAAATGATTGAAAAATGGATTCCAATTATTGAATTAGCCGCTTTGAATTTAATAGAGCCAAAAGATAACAAGGGGGAAAAGAAAAAAGAAGAACCCGCCTCCGCCGACTCGGCCTTCGTAGCTACTTCGGCGAAGGAGGCGGCTATGGCGGGCAAAGAAAAAACCGCGGAGGAGATCAAAGAATTAAGTGAAGGGGACATAAAATATATCAACGCGCAGTGGGAGCTTAGTAAGTCAACATTGAAAAGTTTTCAAGATGTTTTAAGCAAAGAAAAAGATGATGTAAAGAAAAAAGAGTTGCAATACCAGATTGAATATATAATTAAAACACAAAAAAGTACGGCGGAAAATGTTGTAGAAAAATTAGGAACTAAATTTACTAAAGAAGAATTAGTAAAAGGAGAAAATCTACTTAAAAAGTATGACAAACAGAGAGAAGAATTGATTAAAGCAGGAGTTGCGGACAGTCTGATGACGCCGGAAGAAAAACAGGAGTATTATGATGCTCAAAGCCAAAAAGATTATTTTATTGATGTTTTAATAAGTAAAGGTTTCTCTAGAGAAATTGCGAAGGACATATATAGTCAATTTGTTTTTGATGAGATAAGAGAAAAAGGGGAGAAAGAGCCGGAATACAAAGGCGGATATCCGGCCGTGATTGAGGGCGAAAAAGTAAAAACCGAGATGACTGCTGAGCAATCGGCGCGCGTGGAAAGGATTCTGAAAGACTTTGATTTGACGGCCGAGGACGCGGAAAAAATTGAAGGATTTAAAGATTTGTCTTACGAGCAGCGTCTTTTGGCGCTGGAGAATTTGCGCCAGCTTACTTTGCGGAAAGTGCGCGACCAAGCTCTTGCGGAGAATCAAAGCAAAGCCTCGGAAGTAGCGGGACAGTATGCAAAAACAAATGGGTGGAGAGATGGAAGATGGAGGAAGGGCTGGTTAGATAAGGTCCCTGCAGGCGCAAAATTAATACATCAAGGAATGACTAAGTATTTCAGTATTGCGCGCGGTAAAAAAAGGATTAAGAAAGATCTTTCTAAAGAGGATTATGAAGAAGTGTTAAGAGATGTGGTGGAAGGCATGAAAGAAATTACCAAGTATGACGTTGAAGAAAAAAACGGAAAATTGGAAATTCAATATTTATCTGGTTTGGAAAATTTAAACGATCAGGAAAAAGTCAATGTCAATCGTCTTAATGATATTGCCAATGAATTAGGGCGAATGCCGCTTTCGTTGGAGCAGCTCCCAATGGGATTACTTAAAGATAAGCATACTCGCGCGCAAAAGAGCAAGTACGAAAAGTTGCACGCAGAATATAAGCAACTTTTAAAAGGCGAGACCGAGGACGGAAAAAGCAATCAGGGAATTCTCGGTCTATTGGAACGGCAAGCGCGGCTTGATCTTAAAAAAGAAGGCAAAGATGATTCAGATCGCGAGGTGCGCATTAGAGCCTTGACTCAAGCCGGCGAGCTGGAGAATATTATTCGCTTAAACAGGTTTTTTATTGAAAATCCGGATGCGGAAAAAGAGCTTAAAAAAATTGAATCATGGAGAATTTATTCACCCATCCTAAAAGATACTCTCATCGAACGTGGCGCGCTTTTAGGCTTCGGTTATGCGGCTCGGATGATTAGTGTAAAAGCATTAACAGCGTTGGGAGTCGCTTCTTCTGTCACTACAGGCGGTGTGATCTTGATAAGCGCGGCCGGCATCGGCGGCGGCATCGGCGGGTGGCGCGGTTGGCGAAGGGCCGAAGAATCTTTGCGCGAAATGGATGCGCAAGCGCGAGGCAAAGATTTTAAAAGTAAAGAATCAGAAGGAATATCAAGAGAAATATTAATGCAGAAACAAAGGGAAAGACAGGAACAAAGGGAAAGCGCGGCAAAAAAAGGAAAAGTGGCGTACAAAACTATTACGAATAAAAAAGGTGAAACTATTAAATTAACGGGAGTGTTTGAATTAAGCAAGGAAGAAAGAATAGAAAAAAATATTGTGGATGCTGATGGTTTGACCAATCGACTAAATGAGATGAAAGAACAAATAGATCAGACAAGCTATGAAATCGGCAAGTCGGTTGCAAAGGAAGGCCAAGAAGGCTTGCAAACAAAAGAATTAATAGATAAACGATTTGAATTGGCGCATCGGTTGGAAGTCCGCCTTGGCTATACGCGGCGGAAACTTGATGGTGGTTTGGTTAATTTTGGAAAAAATGAAGAACAGGCATTTAATCAAATGATCAGTCCTTGCTAAACTGAACTGGTGGGCATATGGGAATTAACCTGGAGAATATTCCAAGTTTGCGATAAATATGCTATTGTAAACTCATAATATTCACC
>CAYIVY010000152.1:0-2659 GCA_964366945.1 uncultured Gammaproteobacteria bacterium | reverse complement strand
GTGGTGGGTTCGTCCAAAAAAAGAACTTTAGGATCATTTACCAGAGCCGAGGCGATGGAGAGTCGCTGTTTTTGTCCGCCGGACAATTGCCTGGTATAAGCGTATTTTTTGTCTTCCAGCTGGACTTCGCGGAGCAATTTCAAGCTGTCAATTTTGCGATGATAAAATTCTCCGAACAAATCAAGCAATTCTTTGAGCTTTAGATAATCAAAATAATGGCTTTCCTGCAGCTGGACGCCAATGATTTGCTTCACTTTCATCGGATCGTTTTTTACTGAAATTCCGGCGATCACCGCCTCCCCTTTCTCAATCACCTTCAAGCCTTCAAGCATTTCCAAAGTCGTGGTTTTTCCCGCGCCATTGGGCCCCAAAATGCCAAAAGTTTCGCCCTCCTCTATGGCGAACGAAACATCGTCCACGGCCGCGAATTTCTCTTTCGCATTATCCGGCTTGGAATAGTATTTAAATAAATTTTTAACTTCAACAATCGGCATACTTATTTTAAATCCATTATCAATTTTTCAAAACCAGCCGTATTCACCCAATAATTAGATGGATTGTTTTTGAGCAACTTACTGATTTCTTTTCTTTGCGTTGTTATTTTATCGCCACCGCCATTATCTCCAAGCAAAATGTTGGAATATTTACCGTCTAAAAACAAAATATACGAAACATTATTTTTTTCTTTAAGCCCCAAAATTTCAATTAATTCTGAAATTTGCTTATCTTGACCGCCACCGGAAGTATTTAAATGTTTGGCTTCGCAAAGTAAAATTTTATCCTTTGCTTTTATTATCAAGTCCAGCGTTTTATTTTGTTTTTTGGTTTTAATTTTTATATCTAAATTTTTACGAACATTTTTCAGGTTAAATTTCTTGGAAAACTTCACTACGCAATAATCTGTTTTAAAAAAATCTTCCCAATCAAAAACCTCTTTAAATCCTTGATTCTCTAAAGTATGAATCAGTTTATTCTCGCCGCATTTTCCTTTTTTACGAGACGAATTATTGTCTAATATCGCCTGTACCCATTCTTCCGGCACCATTTCGTTAAGTATTCTTTCAGCGAAGTATCTCTCCGTAATTTTCTTGAGCAGGTTAATTTCGCCCTTAACATCATTGATGATATTATCGCAAGCGTTCACGAAACAAGCAAATTCAGAGCAATTGGAAAATTTGCCTATTATCTTTGATAATTCTATAAAATACTTATCAATTACTGATTGTTTTTCCTTTTTGCTTTGCAGCGTTCTAATCGTTATTAAGATATTTTTTATCTCTTTTGCGTTTTCAATGTATTTTCTTAAATCCCGATGCTTTTCGTCAAATACATAAAAATCGTCAAGCAGCTTTTCTTGATTATTCTTGGATATCTCAAAATAACGCAGGTTGCTTTGAATTTTTCTCATAATAGATAAGATTTAAAAATTTATACGCCAAATCAAATGAGATTCTTTTCCGGTTATTGTCTCGGAAATTTGTTAAAAAAAACGAAAGGTATTTATTGCGATTAGCATTTAACTCATCGTTAAATTTTTCCATCAATTCAATCTGTTCATTGATAGACACCTCCTTTTTAAAAATTAAATGCGCCATATTACGCGAGGTATTTTTGCCGACAAGTCCTGCTATCTTATATTTTCTTATATCTTCAAGTTGTATTTTTTTACCATTCTTGCTATCAATGGCTCGCAAAAATAAAATATTTTTGTCAAGTATTTTTTTTATATCGTCGTTTATTCTTAGTATTTTTTTATCTTTAATGTTTTGCAAAGCTATTTCTACTTCATATTCGCCTGACTTCAAATAATCCTCCGTGAGACGAAAAACACCCAACTCATTTCTAATATTTTTTATCTTATAAACAAAATCTCCGCCAAACTGCCAGCCGCATTTTTTTTCAAGCACTAATTTGATTTTTTTGCTTTCGGGGTATATAGTCGCGTCTATAATATTTTTTTCAGATATTTTTTTCTTTCTCCTGAAATAAAACGAGATCACGTTATATGTCGTATCGTCAAAAACTTGTTCGGAGAATATGTTTAATTTAATTATCTCAAATCTATCAAAAAATAACTCCCTGATTTTTGCTGAATTTTCAGCGCATAGAAAATTTAAAGGAATGATAATTATGCCCTCTTCGCAATTTAAAATGGAAGATACAGAGACTTGATACAAGTCTTCAAATTCGGAATTTTTTCCTGAAAAAAATTTCTCCTTAATGAATCTTGAAGCTTTATTTTTGTGCAGATAAGGGGGATTAGTGCAAACAAATTTATATTTTTTAGGAAAGTTTATGGAATCATTGAAAAAAACTTTTTTACCATCAATATAACTTTTATCGCAATCATAACCGACATTTTTTGTACAACCATTATTTATTGACCAATTCAACAAATCTTGATTACCGGCAAATGGATCAGTAATTTCTTTATTTTTAACAAACCCGCTAAATCCCCGTAGAATATAGTCGGAATTTGTGGTAAAAAATTGGCCCAAGCTTTGCTTTTTTATGATGGGATTCATACTCAATTTATTATATCTTATTTTCGCTAAGAAACAAACTATGCATACAGCATGAAGTTTAACATTTAGCGCGCCTCTTTATTCATTTTTAAATATTTAAAAAACAAGAAAGTAACCCCTGTAAATAAAATAAC
>CAYIVY010000151.1:0-2662 GCA_964366945.1 uncultured Gammaproteobacteria bacterium | reverse complement strand
GAAAAGGATTGTTGAGACCATCATGGCGGCGATGAAACCCCTGGATTTCTCCCAAACCCGGAAAATGATGCCACGGAATAGTAGTTCTTCATGGAATGCAGAAAACACTAGAGGGATTAACGAAAGGTATGTTTGTGGGTTGCTTAGCTCTTTGGAGATCGTTTCCCCATTGATGAATACAGACGCTAAACTGAAGATGAGGATGAAGAAAAAAGAGTACAGAAGCGATCGGGCGAAACCCTTTCCCTGGACTCCGACTTCTTTGAAAGAAAAGAATTTTCTAGCAATAATCAGGTTGGCAACGATAGCTATCGAAAAAATCAGAATACTAATCCACCCGGATAGTTCAACGGGAAGTTGATATTTGCGCAAGATGAAACCGTGAATTGAAGCTGGAACAGCAAAGACGGAGAAAGAGAGGATGGTAATCCAAAGCGTCCGGCTAGTTATGAGGTTGATAATTTTCTTCATTTGTACTTGCACTGGCGCGTGTTCCAGTCGATATAATAAAGATTATCATGTGACTACATTCTAACTCTTCTCTTAAAAATCAGACGGACAACCCCCAAGGCCGGTTAGGCAATTAATCATCGACGAGTAGAAATAATATTTGTTGTCTTTCATATAGGGATATTTCCTATAAATGAACTCTAGCCCCCAAGACTTTTGCATTTCTTTAATATCGCCACAGTTTTGATTACAAGTTTCCTTTTCTTCCTCAGTGAGTGGATCTCCGGATACTAGAAATTTTTCCAGACTTTCAGGATATGGGGGGTTGCATTGGTTATCGCATAAGGTTTTGATATCTTGGGTAGTTTCTTTTAGGCTAGTCTTGATACTTTCTAGATCTTTTTGGATTTTCCATCTGGCTGGCGTTGTTGCAATAACGGCCGATAAAATTGAGCCAAATAATAAAGCACAGAACGGTATTAATTGGAGAAATCTCGGAAGCGGCAACGAGATTTTATTGAGCACAAATTTCTCTCTACCAAACTTATCTATTATCCGAACCAATAGATAAAGTAAACCTATAGCTAAGGAAAACCAGATGAAGAACCAGAAGTTGACAACAAAAATCCCCACTAAAAGTCCGCCAACTATTAGAACGGTAATAACAGAACTAACAAGCCGGAAAGAAAAGACGATTAATTTAAAGAGTTTAGTTTGAAACCTTTTGGTTTTTGCATCTTTTAACTGTATCCATTCATTAAGAGCGTTGGGAAATTCTAAAAGCAAACTATCTCCAAGACCCAAAATAAAGAATAAGAGTATCAATCCTATAAATCCAGAAAATGGGCCAAAGAGTAACCACTCTTTTGGAATAAGTTTAATGACTAATACGATAATAAAAATTCCTATTCCAAAGAAGAGAATTCTTGAAAATGCCTGCTTGAGTTGATATCGTGAATACTCTTTTTCCTGAAATGGTTGTTGAGCTTGATTGGTCATTAGACTCTCCTCATAAACTGCTTCATAGTGGTTTGTCTGGATACTAACTTACAGTTAGAGGATATTCAAGTATAAATCTATGCCTAAATGCTAATTGTAGTTTAGTGGAGTAATGGCATGGAGTTGAGGACAATTCTTCCATGCGAAAGAATGCTGTTCTCACGAGAATACTCCAGAAGAAAATCAGGAAATACCGGAAAGAAGCCGGATTTACCCAAGAGGAGTTGGCCGATAAGGTCGGCATAAGCAGGGCCTATATGGGCTATATCGAGCAGGGCAGGAACGTCCCGTCATTAGAGGTTCTTGAAAAAATCGCCCGAATACTGAAGGTAAAACCCTCCAAGTTAATTCCCTAGTTAGGCCTGTCGAGATATAGCTTCGATATAAATTCCCCTAAGTCGTATTTTTATTAAGAACTGATGGAGCGCGGTGGATGCGCCGGTGGTAGAATCAGTGAGGATAAGAGCGCCAAGGTGTCTGTATCGATGATTTAATCAAATAGAAAGATGAAGAAACAAATTGAGATAAAACCGAAGAAACCACGGCTTGCGTACATAGGGATGGATAAAAAAACGCTAGTTGAATCGGTGCCTACGCAAGTTGTTGAGGTTGTATACCCTTCAAAGGCGACAGAGCAAACAATTGAGTTGACAACAGGAGGGGTACAGGAAGCGTTATGGGGAGACCGCCAGCTTAAACTTCAGCAAATAGTTAAGTCAAAAACTCTACCTAATAACCGGCTTATTTGGACAAACGATAATTTAGTTGCGCTTAAAACTTTGCTTGACGAAAAAGATCCGGTAAGCGGCGAGTATAAATATCGCAATAAAATTGATCTCATCTACATCGATCCGCCGTTTATGGTGCAAAACGATTTTGTGGCGGAAAATTCCATTGATATTGAGGTGGACGAAGAAGAAGGGGTGATGTCAGTAAAGGAGCCGACGATTATTGAAACTATCGCCTATAAGGACACTTGGCAAAATGGTTTGGATAGCTTCCTTCAAATGATGCGTGAGCGACTGCTTTCGATGAAAGAACTTCTCTCCCCCACCGGATCAATTTATGTACATTTGGATTGGCATACATCCCACTACATAAAAGTCTTAATGGATGAAGTTTTTGATTATTCAAACTTTGTTAATCATATAATTTGGACTTATGGTGGTAAGGGATTAACTGGAACGAAAGGAAGCTATGTTCGCTACCATGC
>CAYIVY010000150.1:0-2664 GCA_964366945.1 uncultured Gammaproteobacteria bacterium | reverse complement strand
ACATTATAAGCTAAAAACCTTTTCGGAATTATTGACTCCATAATTTTTTCATATATTTTCCATATCTTTAAAAACAGGGGTGGATAAAGATGAGCCTCAAAATATTTAAAAATAGGTTGAGGAAAGACTTTATTTATTATTTCTTTAAAATAACTTTGTTTAAAATGATTATGTCCGAGCATTATTACCATATGTGGATAGAACAACGGATTAAATCTATTTCCTTCAACAATGATTATATATCCCCCCCTTTTACAAATTCTTTTAATTTCATTTAACGCTTTAATATGTTTTTTATAGCTTTGTTTTTTTTCATCAATATGATGCAAAACATCATGTAAGAAAATATAATCAAAAGTTGAATCGGCATAAGGGATTTTATAAATTCCAGCCTTTTTAAATTTTAATTGAGGTACTTTTTTAATGTTTTTATGTTTATAAACATCGATACCATAGGTATTCAATTTGTATTCTTTTATAAATATATTTGCGTCTGAACCATCACCACACCCAATATCAAGAATTTTTTTACCTGGAATAAAATTAAAATTTAGTTTTAAAAAAATATCATGTTTGTATTGTCCGTATTTTGATAAATTTATTTCCATTTTATGGTTTAATAATAATTTTATTTTTACTTTTATTTAACCAAGACCCCCACACACTAAAACTGCTATTGGCAATTATATTGTGTTTGCAAGTGCTCATCAATAGTAGATCTTTATAAGAATTCTTTCCTTGATTATGTCCAATATAATGAACTTTGTGCATTATTGAATTTAGGTTTTGCTTACACCAAAGAATATCGTCAGAAAAAATAAAAAAAGTAGGATTTTGTATGGTTTGTTTAATTTTGTTAATACTATTTATATAGTAGTTAAGACCGATAAATTGGGAATTAGCACTATTAGTTATCAAGTCGCCCCTTCTTACGTGCACACTAACAGAATTTGTTTTTTTTATTTGCTTTAAAATTTGAAGGTTTTTTTCATCAAGTTTTTTCTTTAGGGTAAACTCCTTTCTTAATACTTGTTCTATTTCTTTAAAGTACCTAATATCTTGCCAAAAACCTTGGATATATGAATTATCTTTTATCGAAAAATATTTATAATCAAAAATATATAGATATCCCTGTGTAATAATATGTTTATTAAGTTGGACACCAAATCTTTCATGGATTAAATATTGAAGTCGATTTATTACGCGATTTTGAATAACTCCAATTTTTGCTAAATCTCCTTTCGAAGCTTTAGACGCCGAAATATTGAAAACGTCTAGGGCATATGGCCTTTTTGTATTAAAAAGCGCATCAGTGAAATGAAGCTTAAGATCGGTTTTTAATTTTGTAGCGATTGTTTTCCCAAAAGCATACTGGAACATCTGATTACCTAGTCCGCCGGTAAGATTAATAATGATCATTTAAAAGTATTAATTATTTTATTTAAAATTTTCTAAGAACCATTCATATTCTTTTTTAATCCCCTCTTCTAAAGAAATCCGAGGTTTCCATCCAAGCTTAAATAACTTAGAAACATCTAATTGTTTTTTTGGAGTGCCATCAGGTTTTGAACTATCCCAAATAATTTTTCCGGAGAATCCAACGATCATTTTAACAAGCTGTGCCAGTTCTCTAATCTTAAGATCTTTTCCGGTACCAATATTAATAATCTCTGAACTGTTATAATTTTTCATCAAAAAAACACAAGCCGAAGCCATATCATCAACATACAAAAATTCTCGATACACATTGCCTGTCCCCCAAAGAACGACGGCTTTCTTATGGCCGATTTTGGCTTCGTGGAATTTTCTTATGAGCGCCGGTAGTACGTGAGAACTTTGTAAATCAAAATTGTCGTTTGGGCCGTAAAGATTAGTTGGCATAACGGATACAAAATTAGTCTTGTATTGATCATTGTAGCTTTGGCACATTTTAATACCGGCAATTTTAGCGACTGCGTAAGCATCATTAGTTTCTTCCAATGGCCCGGTCATAAAGTAGCTTTCTTTAATTGGTTGAGCTGCTAGTTTTGGGTAAATACAAGAACTTCCAAGAAATAGCAATTTTTTAACTCCGTATTTCCAAGAATAATGAATAACATTATTTTGAATAAGTAAATTATCATAGATAAAATCTGCCTTACGGGTTTTATTTGCCATGATCCCACCAACTAGAGCAGCCGCTAAAAATACATACTCTGGCCTTTCTTTTTTAAAAAAAGCTTCTACTTGATTAGCCTGAAGAAGATCTAGTTGTTTGCGTGTTTTTACAATTATATTTGTAAATCCTTGTACCTTCAGTGATCGAACAATTGCAGTTCCCACTAACCCACTCTGTCCTCCCGCAACAAAAATTTTATTCGCTTTATTCATTATTAATTATTTCTTTTTAATTAAATAAGCAATTCCAACGATTCCCCTTAAAAAAAACATCCCAAAAGTTAAAATGGGATGAACTAATATTTTTTTCCATTTCCCATTTTCAACAAAAACCCCAAGATATCGATAATAAATTCCAAACTGTTTTTTTATATCTTCATCATCTTTTCCCCACTTTTTTATATAAGTACCAAAGCTCTTTATGTAATAGCTTTTTTTATTAAGATATTGTAACAAATTAAAATTGTGTTCATTATGATAAATTGGGGTTTTTATCAAATCGGTTTT
>CAYIVY010000149.1:0-2665 GCA_964366945.1 uncultured Gammaproteobacteria bacterium | reverse complement strand
TTGGCGACGTTGATGTAAATGGAATTAGATTTAGCGCTGTTAATGATAAGAGATGCGACTGTCCACAGGTTATCTATACTCTTTTTGATTTAGTGGACAGACCGGTTGGCTATGTAAAAGAAAACAGAAAAGGAATTCTAGGCGATTTGATGTATCGACTGTTTTATAATGCAATTGGCTTTTCTCCATCAAAATACTGGGGCACTTTGATGCAGACAATGTTCAAAAATTTGGATGAAAAACACATCCTTGTCTATTTTGTTGATGAGGAAACCCAAAAATCTTTAGAGCAAATGAATTTTGCTGGTAGAATCAAAGAATATAATGGAGACTATCTGCATATTAATAATGTTAACTTTGCTGGAGCCAAATCGAACATGTTTGTTAGCGAAAGTATTGATTCGAAAACAAATGGAAATGAAAGAGAAGTTACAATTAAATTCCAAAATCCATATCCTAGTTCGGACTGTAATTTAGAGCGGGGTGGCCTATGTTTAAATGCCACACTGCGTAACTGGATTAGAATATATGTTCCTCAGGGTTCAAAGCTAATCAGTCTTCAAGGTTCTACTAAAAAAGTTCAAACATATGACGAGTTGGGAAAAACAGTTTTTGAGGGCTATTTAGAGATTGTTCCAGAAGGCCACGGGACAGTTATTGCTAAATATAACCTACCTTCAAACGTTGACACAAGTAATTATTCCCTTCTCATTCAAAAACAGGCTGGAGTAGAGGAACAAAAGTTAAAAGTCAGTTTAAATAATAAAATTTTATTTAATGGATTGTTGAAAACAGACAAGGTGATTAAATAAATGGGTTTTAAAGATAAAAGCTCAAAAACTGAGGCAATCGTATTAAAAAAAAAGGATCTTTTAAATAAAGATGTTTTGATCAGCTTGTTTAGTCAAGATTTGGGCAGATTGACAGTTTTTGCTAAAGGAATCAAAAAAATTACTAGTCGCCGTTCACCTCATCTACAGACAGGAAATTTAATTAATATAATAATTAACCACAAAAATGATCGATTTTATCTTCAAGAAAGTCTGTTAATCTCCGGTTTTTCTGAAATTAAGAAAGATGAAAATAAAGTCAAACGGCTATATTCTTTCTTATTTGTTCTGGACAGGCTATTACCTGAGCTACAAAAAGAAGTTAAAGTATACAATTTAACTAAGAATTTCTTGATTGATCTTTCTAAGTCGTCTAATACGGAATTAATTATGGTTCGGTACCTAAATGATACAATGATACGACTTGGATATTTAGATAAAAATGTCAGTCAAATAGAACTTATGTCATTTATTGAAGAAATTATTAACGAAAAAATTCCAAACTTATAATCTATTCAAATAAAACTGTAGTTTTTAGTTAGTAATAGTTTATAATCAAAATTATGGACAACATCATAGCTTTGGCAAAAAGACGGGGGTTTTTTTATCCATCATCAGAAATTTATGGAGGATTAGCTAATACATGGGACTTTGGTCATTATGGTGTGTTACTCAAAAATAATCTTCGCGATCTTTGGCTTAAGAAGTTTATTCTAGAAAGAAATGATATGGTCATGGTTGATTCATCAGTCATTTTAAATCCAAAGGTTTGGGAAGCATCGGGACATGTGTCAGGATTTAATGACGCTTTGATTGACTGTAAAAGCTGTAAGTATCGTACCAGGGCCGATCATTTAATTGAAGCTAAACTAAAAAACGTGAAAGTTGAAGGTCTGCCAGTAGAGAAGCTGACGGAGATAGTCAAAATTAATAAGCTAAAGTGTCCGCACTGTAGGTCAAGCGATCTTACCGATGTCAGGAAATTTAATCTCTTATTTGAGACAAAGATCGGCATGGTTGAAGATAGTAAGGCCAAAGCCTATTTACGAGGAGAATTGGCACAGGGGATTTTTATGAACTTTAAAAATGTTGTAGACACAATGAGAGTCAGGATGCCTTTTGGAATTGCCTCAAATGGAATTTGCTTCAGAAATGAAATAACATTAGGTCAGGGAGTTTTTCGAACACTTCAATTTGATTTAATGGAACTAGAATATTTTATCAGGCCAGAAGACTGGGAAAAGACTTTTGAAACTTGGAAAAAAGAGATGTGGGACTGGGCTTTGGAACTGGGTTTATCAGAAGAAAAAATCAGATGGCGAGAGCATGAAGACTTTGAGCGATCCCATTATTCCAAAAAAACTATGGATATTGAATATAATTTTCCTTTTGGTTGGAAAGAAATGTGGGGATTGGCTTACCGAACTGACTTTGATTTAAAAAATCATATTAAAAATTCCGGAGTTGATTTACACTATCGTGATCAAAAAACTAATGAGAAGCTTATTCCCCATGTGATTGAACCAACTTTTGGGTTGTCTAGATTATTAATAACGATGCTTATTAATTCTTATCATGAGGAAGAGGTGAATGGTAAAAAAAGAACAGTTTTGAAATTAAAACCCAGCCTGTCACCTGTTAAAGTAGCTGTATTTCCATTGCAAAAGGATGAAAAATTAAAAAAGAAAGCCTCTGATCTTGTTTTTGAGCTGAAAAAAACCTATGTTTGTGAATTTGATGATTCAGGCAATATCGGTCAGATGTATCGAAGACAAGATGAAATTGGTACACCGTTTTGTGTTACAATAGATTATATGACGAAGATCGGAAGAGCA
>CAYIVY010000148.1:0-2686 GCA_964366945.1 uncultured Gammaproteobacteria bacterium | reverse complement strand
AAGAAAACTTCCGGACCGTTTCCCGATCGCTGGAAAGCTTTAGCCCAAGGTGGAGAGGAGTCAGGGGTAAGAATGTTAGAAAATGTTATCTCTCAAGTATCGGAACTCTACCCTCGTTATATCCGTATCGATCATATCTATGATTTTTATGATGTGGTTAGTCGTAGCTCAACAGGAAACTTGAGTTTTAACTTTTCCAAATTGGATCAGACAGTTTGTGACATCTACCATATGGGAGCAAAGCCATTTTTTTCTTTAGGCTATATGCCGCCAACGATGTCAGATGACAATACTTTAATAGGTAAACCAAAAAACTGGAATGAATGGACTTTTTTGGTACAAAAAACTGTTGAACATTACAGTGGTAAAGATATTGTGCTGCCTTGTGGTGCATTGGATAATTTTTGGAAGACTGATATTTATTATGAAGTATGGAATGAGCCGGATTTAGAATCTTTTGGCAAATGGAGGTATTCAGGCGGAAAAAGCTATAGTGACTTATATTTTTATTCAGTCAAAGGTGCTCAGCAAGCCCAAAATTCTTTACCATTTAAAATTGGTGGTCCAGTCACAACGGCTTTATATAAAAATTGGATTCAGAAATTTTTAGATTTTGTGGTGACCAATAATTTAAGAATTGATTTTTTGAGTTGGCATCATTATTCAAAAAAAACTGATGATTTTACCGATGATATTATTAAGCTTCACAGATGGTTGGGTGAGTCGCCAAAATATGATCGATATGAAAATCTGCCAAATATAATTTCTGAATGGGGTTATGATTCAGAAAAAAACTTGATTGCCGATACTGAAGTGGGAGCCGCTCACACAGTGGCCTCACTTAGAAATTTAATTGATGCCCGAATTGAGATGGCATTTTTATTTGAAATTAAAGATGGCCCAACCCTCTCCTGGGGAATTTTGACTCATGATGGGAAGCCAAAACCCCGTTATCAAGCTTTAAAACTTTTAAACGCTTTGGAGGGAAATCAGTTAGTTGTTGAAGGTGAAGGAAGCGATGTTAGTGCAATTGCTAGTATTAGTGAAGAAAAAATCGCCTTAATTCTAACCAACTATGATGAATCGGGTCGTAACTATGAAGCTGTTCCGGTAGTTTTTAAAAATTTAGATGGAGCCAGATACAGCCTGAAAAAAACTTATTTAGACGGGCGATCGGAGACAATGTTAAATCTACAACCAATCAATGGAGAAATTAGACTTGGGGAAGAAAGATCAATTGTCATGCAAGCCAATACAATCGTTGCCCTGGAATTAGTGAAAACTCAATAATCTATTTTTTCTCAAAATAAAGCGTCACGACTGATGTGATTGTCTGTGAGCCAGGTTCAATTTGAGCTGCTCCCCCACCTCCACCGATTCCCTCAGCATAAGATTTAAGATTATAAGACATTGGCTGATTAGGTGACGATTCAACAATATTGGTAACTTTTCCGAGCTTGATTCCTAAGTTTTTAGCTAAATTTTGAGCCTGTTCTTTGGCATTTTCAATAGCAGCATTACGAGCTTCTTCTCGGTAAAGTTCCGGTTTGTCAACAACAAATCTTGATCCTTGAATTTGATTAGCGCCAGCAGTTGTTACAGACTCAATTACCTTTGAGGCCATTTGAGGATCCCGGACCTTGATTTGAATGTTTGCATTGCCATTATATCCATCAAGTCTATTCTCATTATTCTCATATTTATAATTTGGGTTAATGGAATAATTTGAAGTTTTAATATCCCCCTTTTCAATCCCAATCTCTCGTAAAATATCGACGATTTTATTATTAATTTCATTGATCTTCTTTTGAGTTTCTTCAACGGACGCAGCTTTGTTAATAGTAATTCCTGCGTCTATATAAGCAGTATCTGGCGTGACCTCAACCTTACCTTCGCCAACTACAGCTAGCTCGGTTGACTTATTTGTTGTAACCAGTGTCAAGGGATAAGAAATGTCAAAGACCTTAACACAATATAAAGCCCCAAGAGAAATAACAGTAATTACTAAAAAATTCACCAAAAATTTTTTGTTTTCCATAAAATTATTAATTTATTAACTATTTTCAGTATAGCAAATAATAATTTGCCAGGGTTGGTTGAGTAAAATAAGAACGCCAGAACTACCTCCAAGCATGGAGTATATAAATATCAGTACTATTTTTACCGATGATCTTTTTAAGAAATTCGCCCAAAGCAATTGGAAAAGGTTTTTTATACCTTACTTGAAATAGGTGTTTTTCCAAGAATTTTTTAACAAAAAGTAGTCTATTGTTGGTTGAACCAACCTGGTTATGAATCTCAATGACGAGCTCTTGCACATTGCCTATTTTAGGCTCAATTTCCCTCAAAACATCTTCTTCCACTCCTTCAATATCCATCTTTAAGAAATCAATTTTTTGCTCAAGATAGCTTGAGAGTTTGATTACAGAAACAGTTTCCGTAAGGACTTTTGCAGAATTACTACTTGCTTGGAGACTATTACCCCAGGAAGATTTATTTGCGCCTGACGTATAGAGCGGCACGTTGCCAACATGATTACTGACGGCTGAAGAGATAATCGTCACGTCCTTGAGTTTATTTTCTGTAATATTTTGTTTTAATAGTGAAACGTTTGTCTGTTGAGGTTCGAAAGCAATAATTATTGCGTTGGGATATTTTTGTTTAAAAAATAATACGGCAATACCAA
>CAYIVY010000147.1:0-2725 GCA_964366945.1 uncultured Gammaproteobacteria bacterium | reverse complement strand
TTTAGATTTTATAAACACCTCCAACATTATCTACAAAAGTAGAAATCTAATATTGTCTTTAGACCTGTCAAAGTGCCATTATACAATATTACATCTACAAAAGTAGAAATCTAATATTGGCTTTAGACAGCAAAAATAGCTACATTAAGCCAATAAAGATGCAAACAGACGCAAAGCGTACTGCGACTTTTTGGCTTAATGTAATGGTCTCTAAAAAATAGAGACTCAGGTTTGGATATTTCTAATGTCAACATAAAGATTTATACTTTCAATTCAATTTGTTAAAGATCAACCCAAAAACAGTATATCAACATCCTCATTTTTTGCATAGCCATATCTGTGGACTTTTTTATCACAGGCAATACAGGTTTCAAAAACAATAATACTGTCGGTAGAAGTAAACGTTTTTTTATATTTGTGGTCAATTTCACTCACAATGTTGTTCAAAACGCGTTTACTATTTTGAATTTTGAAAATTGAATATTGAATTCTGTAACCATATTTACTCAAAAACTTGGCAAATTTTGCGCGCTTTTTATCATCGGCGAAATCATAGGCGACAATAAGCATTGTAATTATTTAAGCTTAAAAAACGGATATTCCTGTTTTTGATTCAAAATGCAGAAATAAAATCCCTTAACATAAACAAAAATATCCTCTTTTGAATCCATAAGAGCATCAAGAAAAATCCGCACATACTTTCTACTTTGATCAATTTTCAGCAAATACTGACCTTTGGAAAGGGTAAAATCACGTTCATCAAGCTGTCCTAAATGAAATGCCTTCATTAGGGCGCGATCAATCAAAACCCTAAAAGGTTCCATAATATCGCAACTTAAAGACTTTCTCTGGAAAAAAAGCTGGTGATAAATTCCTTTATAAGTATCAAACCCATGCAAACGCAACAAGGAATCAATAAAGTTAAAAAGCATGTTGTAACCGATATCCAATAAAACATTAACCATATCAACTTTCGATCTTGGCATACGCTTATACCAGCCAATATCATGAAAATACTTATTGAAATAATTCTTAGACACACTTCCTTCAATTCCAAGAAGTTGATCCATAGATGTTGCTTGATCTATTTTTGCCGCTATTTCTTTATACTGCTGCAACCTCGATTTATTCTTAAATAATTCTGATGACTGCTCCTTAAGTAAAATCAACTGATTATGACACTTGTTTTTGACAAGATTTTTAGAAAAATTAAGATCATCCACAAAATGATATTGGTTATGACGCAATAAATAATTGCCCTCTGCCTGAGCGCATATTGCTGCATATTCTTCAAAATTACGATTCAACAGGAAAATAGAAATACCACATTTCTTAACTTTTTTGATGAGAACAGAAGTAATGGTCATTTCTCCAATAATAAAAACTGCAAAAATTTTATGAATTGAAACCTGATTAATAATCGTTCCATCTTTATATAAAACAATATTTTCATTTTTAAATTTAAGATCATTAATACTTGTTCCATTCCTAGGATCAATAATCACAATCTGTTTTTGGATAAAATCTGGCAATTGAAGCATAAATTAATGACACAAAGACTTATAAATACACATCTCACATTTCGCTTCATTTTGGGTGAAATTCCGATCAAATACATTAAAATGACGCATTTTATCAATAAGCTCTTCAAACACTTTGATCTCATTCATGTCCGGAAGTGGAATTTTATACCGTTTATTGTCAGCTAAAGAATGGATAAATAAGCCTTTAACTTTATGCCCAAGTTCTTCAAGGCAAAAAGCCTGGGCATAGAGCTGGTATTTATAACCATCATAAATTTTTTTAATCTTATACTTACGTTCAACCAGGAACCCTGTCTCAAGGTCAAAAATGTCGATTTTACCGCACAAACCATATTTTTCACTATAAACCTCAGTCCCCTGCAAATAACGCTTTAAAGAAGAGTATTCACCATTCTCAATAATTTCATGTTTGATCTTACCAATCGTCTGGGGAGTATCATGGTAGGTTTTTTCGCTAAAAGACTCAAAAACCCCATGAAAATAAATCGATTTCGGACAAAAGATAAAGTCGTTCAGTTTTGAGATCTGGATGTAATCTTCCACGCAAAAGATATAAAGTACAACACTCTACACCTTTTAAGGATTACGTCAAGTAGTAGTCACTTCAGAATATTATTCCCGAATTTTTCTGCCTCTGCCAAAAAAAACTTTTGCCACCCGGAATGCGGAAGTTTTATAAGCATTTTGGGGAAATCTTCAACTTCCGTTGCTCTAACAAATTGGGTTCCAAGCTGCAATAAATCAATATAATAATCAAACTTTGCTTTTGCCTTCTTTATGAGATCTGACATTTTCCATCCGGTTTTTTTAATAATGAGATAAAGATCAGGATAAAGTCTCTGGAACGGGGCTTTTGATAAATCGTAAAGACTTTATTGACGGCAATATCCAGAAGACTATCTATTGCCATACCATTCATGGTTAATTTACTCTCTATCCGTGGAAATGGGTAGTAGGTGAACTCGGTTTTAATAATGTCCTTTCCAATGGTTATAAAAAACAGATTTCTGTTAAAGCTTTGCTGATAATCTATCTTTGTGATTTTCATTTTCTTTTGAATACTTTTTAAAAAAGCCGAAATGGAAAGTGGATCAAATTCGTTTTCAGTAAAAAAATCCAGATCTTCAGAAAGACGATGTTTTAAATAAAATTCAGCCAGAGCCGTACCACCGCCCAAATAA
>CAYIVY010000146.1:0-2762 GCA_964366945.1 uncultured Gammaproteobacteria bacterium | reverse complement strand
GACGTGTGCTCTTCCGATCTAGAAGCAAAAATGAGTTTATGGGTATTACGGAAAAGCAAAAAAGCTACCTCTTTGAGCTAATCCAGACTAATGTTGACGACAAAGAAGAGCGCCACCGCTGGGAATCGCAGATAGACCAACTCTCCAAAGACGAAGCGTCAGAGGCCATCCAGTCGTTCAAGCGATAAAGACATCAGCACAAACAACTAACGGCAGGGCTCCAAGTGGCTCTGCCGTTTTGTGTGGTATCCAATAAAGCAACATTATCATTCTTCTACACACTTTTTAATCGTTCTTTATAACTTCCTTCAATCCCCAAAAAATACTACTTCCTTTTTCAATTAATGTATTTATCAGGGAAATGATTTTTTTATTCAAATCCACGTCGTCTTTGGCATAAATAATTTTAAGAGCATCTTTAATTTCATTATCAACGGCAAAAACCGGCGCTCGCCTATGTTTGTTTAGGTTGCCATCTTTACCCAAAAGATAGTAGTTAATAATGTTAATAGTTTCGTCAGGCATTTTTTCGGCAAATATCTTTAATCTCTTCAGAAAACCATAATCCCAATCGATCTCCCCTTCTGATTTTTCAAGAGAAAAAGCAATGTTTTTAACCACAATCTTGTCATCTATAATTTCTTTGCTCTCATTTATCCAAAAACCGAAACCTGAAAAAACCTTTGATTCTGTAATATCATTGTTTTTCAAAATCCAACCCCAAAACTTGATAAGTTTCTCTTTGCTTACATTGTTTTCTTTTAGCCAATCATCGCCAGCTTGGCTTCGCGTAAAAACACTGCGACCAATAAATGACACGAACTCGTGTTGCTGTGTTGTATTTTTGGTAGACCAAAACAGCCTAAACAATTCATCATTAAATCCTAGCTCGAAATGAATAAAGGCCAGCGCAAGATGAATTGCCAATGATTCATCTAGTCCCTTTGAATATTTTCGTTGAGTGTAATCTTTTGGATCAAATCTGATGGCATACTCATAATAATCTTTAAGCTCGATAAATAATTTGTCGTACAAAGTGCTGGACAAATAACCCTCCCATGTTGCCAGGTAGATATCCTTTTTTTCTGGGTTATTCTTAGGAAAAATATCTGGCAATAAACCAGTTATAAAATCTTTGTCTCGGAAATAGAAAGAAGCTAAGTATCGTCCAATTACAAACCTGACGGCAAGCGAATCATCAGCAAGGGCTTCTTTATACAGTTCTTTGCTGTAATCAGTCAAAACCTTACCCTCGTTTTCAGTAAAAACAACAAATACCTCATATGCCCGCCCACGGACAGAATTAATGGCTATATGATAAGGTTCACCATATTCCGGTTTTTCCTGCTCTTTTGACGGGCTATCTTTAATAGTAAATAAGTACGAGATTAAGTCCTTAATCTGACCCCGATATTGTTTATTGATTTCTGTCCGCTTCTCTTTGTCTTCCAAAACGAACAGCAAAATATCAGTCATTACTTTGTGGACTTCAATCCAATCAGCCAGCCAAGACTTGTCGTCTTTGCGTTTAAAGGCAACATTTTGCCCACTGTCCTTAATCAGATCAAAGAATTTAAACAACCGTCCAATCTGATCAAGCGTCAAAGTTTGCTTATTGCGGAGCATCTCCTCGATACCTCGTAAAAATGAATACACATAAGCAGGATGAATAACATCTCGATCAAAGAAAGAAGTAATTTTGTTTAAATAGTCGTCCGTCCGTTTTTTAATATCTTCTTTCAAAGCGTCGCCAAGACCCTCTACACCCCGAGGATTTAAGAAATCGTCATTTTTAAATTGTTCAGTAAGTTTTTCTTGAGTCCACTCAGATTTCAGATTGGCTATAATTTGTTCGATGGTAAAGCTACCAATATCTACGGGCGATTTATGATTTACTGAACCGCTTCTCATTTGTCCGATTGACGGCTCTGGCGTGAAATTAATTTCACCAAGAGAGTGGTCAAATTTTTCTTTTACTTGATCTTTTTCCTCAGTTATAAGATTGTCCTTAATAAAGCTAAAGATCTTTAAACCATCGCGTTTTCTCCATTTTTCTTTATCTTTGTCTTCAAGAACAGCGCCAAAATACTCAAACACTTTCTTAACATACTCTCTTTGTTCTGTATTCGGGTCCAAAACACCAAAACAGCAAATAAGTAATTGGTGATATTCAGCGCCTCCTTCAATTTCAAAGTACCTCTCACCGACTTCAAAAACCTTAAAGAAAGCGGTTTTCAATTCGTCCTTGAAAACATCTGGACACTGAGATAAAGCAAATAACCTTAGTCTCCACATCGAGCGACATGATGGCAATTTATCAACATATTCAAATAATCTTTTTACCTCTTTAATATCACCACATTTCTTACCAATAGTTTTTTCAACTAGCTTCTTGATAGTAGCGGCTAGATTTTTTACATCCTCTCGATATGAGGCGTTTCGCTTGTTCCCAACTTCAAGCGTAAAAAAATCGACATCATATAAGGCAAACTGATCCTCATAATCAAAAATTTTATCCTCATCGGGTTTACCGAGCTTGATAATTTCTGTCATTACGCTGGTAGTAATCTGCAACGCCTGCTCGGTACCATGTTCATCAATGTCCGCTAAGGATTCAAAGATACCTGAAGCGTCCAGATCGCTTACATAGAACGGATCATCCATACTGAAAGTATCCTTTTCAGAGATTTCTATTTTGCTCTTGACCGCAAGAGTAGCTTGAGCTAATTCCAATAGCGTATCATTTTCTTTTTTCTCAACAG
>CAYIVY010000145.1:0-2775 GCA_964366945.1 uncultured Gammaproteobacteria bacterium | reverse complement strand
CTCAAGACATTTTTGCAAGAAACTCTTTTGGTGTAAGAGTTTTTAGTTCTTTGAATTTTTTGAAATCTTTGTCATGACTTATTATTAAGTCAACTTTATTTTCCAGACTAACCGCCAGATGAAGAATATCTCGACTTTCTATATTTTTATAGATTTTTACCAACTTGATATAATTTAATATAATTTTTTGGTTAATTTCTAATATCTGACTGATTGTTTCTAATATTTTTTCTGATGTTTTTATTCCGTATGATAATTGTTTTGTATTTTGAGAAAAATGGATGATTTCTTGAATCGTTTCGACAGAAGTAAAAATAAGAATGTTATGTTTTTTTAGATATTCTATTAGTTTAGATGATACTAAATAAAAGGATGATTTTTTATCGGAAAGATATATAAAAACATTTGTATCAATATATACAGAATATACAGAGCTCATATTTTTATATCGTGAAGAGTTAAAATTATTTTTTTCATTTTTTTCCACGGCATTGTTTTCAGTCCTATTTCCCCCATTTCTTTTAAAATTTTATCAATGTTTCTTTTTTGCTTTTTTTCCTTTATCATCGTCATTTTGAACCTAATATTTTTATCTTTCTTTACCACGATTGGTTCCTTCCCTTTTTCGGCCATTCGAAGAAGTTCAAAAAAATTCTGGCGGGCTTCGGTAGCGGTAAAAACAATTTGGTCGGTCATATGTACATAATGTACATCAACACAATTAATTTGTCAAATGAAAATTAAATAAAATTTATTCGGTAAGAGCTCACACTCTTTGACACAAATTGTCATTCCCACGAAGGTGGGAATCCAGACTAAAATCACTATTTTGAATGTAATTATAGACTGGATCCCCGTCTTCACGGGGATGACGCAAAATAATAATTGATATATTAAGATATAGTTTTGTCAAGAAGCGTGAACTTTTACATAAATACTATTCTTTTGCTGTAATCAATATTATTGGTATAATTCATATTATCAAAAATAAACCAATAGCATTTTAAATGTTCATTAAGGAGGTGATAAAAATGGCGAATGATAAAAAATTTTGTATGAAATGTGGAGCAGACATTTTTCAAGAAGCAGAAATCTGTCCAAAGTGTGGAGTTAAACAACCCTCATTAAAAAACAATCAAGAAAGAAACAAAATAACAGCCGCTTTATTTGGTATATTTTTAGGAAATTTTGGGGTTCATAAATTTTATCTTGGAAGAAATGGGTGGGGAATTTTATATCTATTATTTTTTTGGACGTTTGTACCTGGTTTTGTTGGGTTTATAGAAGGAATAATTTACTTAACAATGTCAGATGAATCTTTTTCAGAAAAATACAATAAATAATTGTTTTAACTGTTTAGTGAACAATCATGAAATCTTATAGAACCGTTGTTCGTTTTGTATATTTTTTTATATGGCATATGTAAAAACAGGAACTAAAAAACTAAGACGCTCTATCACTTTCAAAAACTGGAGACGAAATATTAGTGGAAAAGAAAAATGGCAAGCTCAAGTTATGGAAAAGAAGATTATATTAGTAGATTATTAAACCTATTATTTTTTGAGGAATCTATCTTCGTTCAGTCCTGATTGTTTAATAATGCTTCTTAATGTTCCTTGAGGGATATCTTTTGAATGAAAAGGGATAATGGTTATTTTTTCAGTTTTGAAGTTATGATAGATCCGATGGCTCCCAGTCTGTCTTTTGACAACAAAATCATTTTTAGGAAGAATCTTTTTTAAATCGCGAGGTTTAAACGATGGTAGTTTAACCATATTTGTCAATAAGCAAAGCTGCCGGCAGGGAGATGGACTTCAATTTTTTTAGAGGTGACAAAGTAATCTTCACTATCTGGAGCGGGAATCAATTTTTTAAGTTCGATTAAAGATTCTATATAAAGTTGGATTGCTTTTTTCACATTAGAAGAGGCTTGATCAACAGTTTTTCCAAAGTCAGAAATACCCAAAGAAGGAACGTGAGCTACATAAACATAACCTTTTTTTTGCTGTTCTTTTTCAATAATGATTCGATAGTTCAAAATAGCTGTTTCCATATGACTACATTATATCATTTTTACCTTCAAGTTTTTCAATAGCTTTTCTACTTATTTCAAAATTAAATCCCCGTCTTTGTAAAAATGATATTGCTTTTTCAAAACGTTTTTGTTTCGGCAGAGATTTTAATCGGGACCAACGATAACCAAGAATTTTTTCGGCCAGTTCTTCTTCATTAATTTCACTTTTTGAAAAATATTCATCAATCAGTTCTTTTTCAACTCCAAATCTATTTAATTCCTGTCTGATGGCAAAGACTCCTTTGACTTTCGTTCTTGTTCTTGAGGCAACTAAGTAGTCAATAAATTTTTGGTCATCTAAAAATTTTAGTTCTACTAAATGGTTAATAACCTTGTCAACCGCACCATGCGACCAGTGTGTTGTTCTAACTTTTTTGTAAAGATGGTCACGGGCTTCTTTAATGGTACGAGGACGGAACTTCAAATAAAAAAAAGCCATGTTTACAAGCGGGATTAAGTCATCATCCATTTATTTATTGGTTTATTTCTTTATCAATTGCTTGAGTATCTGCTCTCTCACCTTGCTATCATTCATTAGTATTCCTTTTACTTCTTCTTTTCCATGTCCAAGAACCTTGTCACCATATTTTATAAATGATCCGCTTTTAGTTAATAGTCCTGCAGAAATTGCGGCATCAATGATCCCTTCTTCCTTATCTATCCCTGTGGAAATAATGACCACTTCGGCCTCTTTAAAAGGA
>CAYIVY010000144.1:0-2831 GCA_964366945.1 uncultured Gammaproteobacteria bacterium | reverse complement strand
CTTAACAAGGAATTTCAAAGCAGTTTTTTTAATTCTTGTTCAATTAAAGGGGCAATGGAAATTTCTTTGAGTTTAGAAAAATTTTGTTCGGGTTTTAAAGAAATTGTGTTACTCATAAATATTTTTTCAATTTTGCTTTTTTCAAGAATTTCTGCTGCATTTGAAGAAAAATCATGATGGACAACACAGGCCAGTACCCGTTTGGCACCTCTTTTAAGACAAAAATCAGCTGCGTGAACTAAGGTTCCACCTGAGGTAATTATGTCATCAATCAAAATACAGGTTTTATTTCTTACTTTTCCGTATAAATTCAGCGCTTTTGATTGATGAATTTTATTCAAATTTCTTCTTTTTTCAATCACAGCAATGTCGACCTTATTGGTATGAAAAAAATTTTCGGCAAAAACCTGAGCTCTTTCCACTCCTCCTTGATCAGGTGAGACAATAGCAACGTCTTCGGTGTTTTTGTTATTTTTTAGGTAATGAGCCACTTCGCGACCCAAAATAGAGAAAGAAGAAATGTTTTTAAAAGGAATGGAAAATATTCCCTCAGTTCCTTCATCATGAAGATTAAAAGTATAGACTTGATGAAAACCAATCGCTTCAAAAAAACGAATAACAACGTTAACAGAAACAGACTCTCCTGTCCGATGTTCCCGATTTTGCCGAGCATAACCAAAATAAGGAATAAAGGCAATAATTTTTTTAGCCTCCATCCTCTTTAAAGCATCGGCGAAAAAGAATAGTTCCATCAGATGAGTATCGGTTGGATTAGCGGTTGATTGAATAATGGCGCAGACTTCATCCTTCACTTTTTCCTGGATAGTAACCCTAACTTCAGAGTTATCAAAGCGAATTACTTCGGACTTAGAAAGCGGCAGTTTGAGTAACTTTGAAACTTCAATTGATAAGTTTGGATTAGCTGATCCAGAAAATAATTTCATAAATTATTTCTGCTGACTAGAAATTTCGATTAGTTTTTTGGCGGCCAGTTCTTGAGTCTTTTTGACAGCCTCATTTATTGCTTCGGCAATTCTATTTTCTACAATTCCGTCGACCTCAATTGATTCAATGACCTGGTCACCACGAATAATAACCTTAACGCCATTTCTATCAACCACCAACTCTTCCTGTTGTAACGAAGCTTGCATTTTTTGTGCTTGTTGTTGTAGTTTCTGAAGATCTCCTAAAGCTCCAAAGGGGTTTAACATAGGATTTTTAATTGTTGGCTATTAATTTTTAATATTCTTATTGTAGAACTCAATCAATGCAATTTCAACTGGTAAAGAATCAATAGGGGTATTTTTTAAACTATGGTAAGCCTCGATTAATAATTTAATTAACTGTGATATTTCATTAATGGTAAAAGAAATTTTCTCATCACTTGTGCCAACGCCGTTTTTGATAAGGAGCATCCGGTGCAAATCATTCAAAATATCTTCAATAAGATTTTTAAAATCACCACCATTTTGTGAAAATTCATTTATCCAAGTAAGAGTTTTATTTAAATCTTTCTTTTCTATAATTTCCATTAAGTCATTTTTTCCGCGAATTCCTAAAAATTTTTCCAAATCCTCAGAGGTTTTAATTTTTTGAAAAGTAACTTCTTCTAGAATTTTGGCAGCGTCACGAAATGAAAAATCACTATGGTGGGAAATTAAATTTAATATATCATCATTAAAACTTAGGCCCTCATATTTAATTATTCTTTTTAACATTAAATTTATATCAGAAATTTTTGCTTTGCCAAAATTAATTTTCAAACAGCGGGAAACAATAGTTTTAGGAAGTTTTTCCAAATTAGTGGTTGCCAAAATAAATATAGAGGTTTTAGGTGGCTCCTCTAAAGTTTTAAGTAAGGCATTAAATCCTTCCGTTGTGATCATATGAGCTTCATCTATAATAAAGACTCTAAAACCGCCTGACATAGGAAGAAACGAAGTTTCACGAATTAAGCTTTTTATTTCTTCAATTCCACGATTTGAAGCTGCATCCATTTCTATTACATCGGTAAAAGAGGATAGAGAGATACTTTGGCAGTTTGCACATTTATTACAAGGTTCAAAGTCGTTAACATCAGTATTTTTTCCTTTTTTAGAAAATTTGTTATTAAGGCAGTTAACAGCTTTAGCAATGATTCTGGCGGTTGAAGTTTTTCCCGTTCCTTTTTGTCCAATAAAAAGAAACGCATGCGGCAAAGATTTACCTGAAAGGATTTTTCCAATCATCTCCTTAATTTGTTGATTATCAATCTCCCCAATAGTCTTTGGACGATATTTTAAATAAAACATATTACTTTATCAAATTATCAATTCCGTGCTTAATCAAATCATTAGTCACTTCATCAACCCTCTTATTTCTCTCTGCTGACAACAGAACAACTAAGGGATAGCAAATAACTACTTCGCCCAATAAAATCTCCCGGTCATCAAATATTTTTTCATGATAAGGAAAAGATAAAACTGGTAAAGCTTCCTTTTCTCCTTTATATCTCTCGGTAAAACTTTTCATTTTATTTTTCCCTACAAAAACTATATTTAATGAATATTCAGAAGTAATCTGTTCTTTTTCAAATATACTTTGTACAAAAAGCTTTATTTTCTGTCGATTAATCTTGTAACGTGACGAAGTTATAATTGTTATCATATTCTTTTATATACTTTCTTAAAAACTTTTTTATGTTTTGAAAAACGCTTTTCTCTTCTTTCTTTTTCCTCCTCTTTTCTTTTTAAGGATGGTTTTTTGTAAAATTGTTTTTTTCTTAAAGTGTCAACGATTTCTTCATCTATAAAAGAGCGAGTAAATTTTCGAAACATGCTGTCTTTTGATTC
>CAYIVY010000143.1:0-2879 GCA_964366945.1 uncultured Gammaproteobacteria bacterium | reverse complement strand
TTGGATCTTATCATAAAGATTGGCTGTATCGTATGACTTATGAGGAGTATTTTGAAAAACTTCTTCGATCGAAAACGGAAGACAATACATCTCTTTATATCGACCGGCAAGGCTATCAAAGTCTTGGCTTTTTTTTCTTATTTCGCTACTCCCTGTTGCAATGACCTTGACTCCGTATTCATCATACAATAATTTAAGTGCAAGGGTTGATTCAGGATAGCTTTGAACTTCATCGATAAGAATAATCTTGTGTTCTTTTGCCAATGCTTCAAGTTTGTTTCTATCCGGTCTAAACAGCTCCTGATCAGAAATAAAGTCAAAATTAAAGATGGGTAATTTTCTTTCCATCGCTAACTTCTGTAAAAGGGTTGTTTTACCGCTCCTTCGCGGTCCCCAAATAAAAAGAATCTTGGGCGACTTTCCTTCGGTGTGTTTTGTTATGGCCTGTTCAATAGCGCGTATAAACATACGATCTACTATAACAAAATAGTATTAATTTGTCAAGTGTTGACATACAATTTGGTGCTATTTTGTATAGCGTCTCCTCCTTATTCCCCACATGGTTTACCCTGTAAGGGAATGAGGTTGTTTTTGGTTAAATAATTAAAAACGTCTTCTGCGATTGCCTTATGACCCTCGATGTTTGGATGAAGTCTGTTATAAGTGGGGTTTATTTGATATCGCCTACGGTGAGCCTTGCTTGTTTGAGGATAGAAAGAAGCGTTTTCTTTTTTAAGTCCTTGTTGTGGATGGGAAGAGTTATGCGTAACTCAGGTATTTTAAAATGTTTTAATACTGCGTGACTCCCTTTTTGGTGGTGAATAAAAAAACCTTTCTTTTCAAAGAGATGTAATAATTTTTTTGGTTTTATTGCAGGAATTGATCCGCCCATTTATTTAGTAAATGAAAGTGATGAAAATGGCACTTCGATTGACCCAATAAACACACCAGAATTGCTTTTTACTGGAAGTTCATCCTTTGCCATGCTCTCAAGATATGCAGTGATTGCCTCCGTAATATTTAGTTTTGCGTCTTCAAAAGAGTCCCCTTCAGAAATACATCCCGGAAGGCTGGGAATAGTCACTGAAAACCCACCCTCTTCCGCCTCCTCAAAAATGGCATCATATTTTAATATGGTATCAATTATGCTTTTCATACTTTCAATTGTACTCCCGGCAACTCTCATTTTCAATCGCAATGTATTTTTCATTTGCATGGGAGGAGGTTGTTTTTGGTTAAATAACTGAAAACGTCTTTTATCATTGAAGATCTTCTTAGAACTTCGATTAATATATTCATTATGAAGGACTTCATTGTTTTCCCATAGTTGAGTTATAATTGCCCTGTGAGGATACTTTTAATCCATAATTACTATCAATACCGCGGAGGGGAAGAAACGTATGTTGAGTCATTAAAAAAACTCCTGAATGACAATGGGCACAAAGTTTGTCTCTATTCCAAATACAGCAATGATATAAAAACCTCATGGGATAAAATTAAAATTGCGGTCGGTCTATTTTGGAACACACAAACAGATCAAGAACTTAAAAGAATTATCACAAGTTTCAAACCCGACGTTGCTCATCTTAATAATCTATATCCTCTAATCGGACCTACTGCTATAATCACTTTGCACAAAAACAGTATCCCGATTGTCCAAACAATACATAATTACCGTTTTATGTGCCCAAAGGGAATCCTTTTCCGAAAAGGGAAAATATGTGAGCTGTGTATTCATCTCAAGCTTCCTTTTTGGTCAGTCGTCTTCGGATGCTATCATCAATCTCGAGTTGCATCACTCTTTTTTTCCTTAGCCTACTTTTTTCATCGGTCAATACTCCACACTTTTGACAAGATTAATTTATTTATTTTTCCCTCCCCGTTTACAAAAAAATATTACCAAAAAAATCTCGCTATTCCGGATAAAAAGACCACGTATCTTCCTTACTTTGTAGACTTCAAACCCCCGAAAAAACCAGTAAAAAAAGGAGATTATTATCTGTTTGTAGGAAGACTTTCTGAGGAAAAAGGAATAATAGAGCTTCTCGAAATATTTAAAAATATACCGGGGAAAAAATTAAAGGTCATTGGCACCGGACCTTTACAAAAGCAGGTTATTGAATATAAAAAATATAAAAATATTGAAATTCTTGGTTTCATGAAGCGTAGTATTATTCGGCCAATCCTACAAAGAGCACGTGCGCTTATTGTTCCGTCAAAATGGTATGAAACAGGGCCAATCAATGCAATTGAAGCGCTGTTATCCAATACGCCCGTTATTGGCTCTCATATTGGTTCTTCTCGAGAATTATCTTCCACATCAAACACTATTCAAAATATGTTTGAAGAAAAGGAGGAAGAAGATATTGGTTCATTTAAAGACATTGACAAGTACAGGTATTATCCTCAACATCATATACTCTTTCTCACTAGTTTATATGCAAAAATAATAAATAAAGCCACACACTTCAATAAATAGTAATAGCTCATTATTATAAATAGCACTATTTTCTGTGGTAATGATTTGTCTGACGATATTATTCGAAGAATTTTACATATTATTTTATTTGATGTTCTGGCTCTATATTGTCTTCCCCAACGAATATCTTCAATTTGTTTTTTGATATAACTAAATGAATTTAGCGTGTGAGAATGGTAAACAGAACATCTCCTGTCATAGACTTTGCTGTACCCATTATCAATGATGTATTTTCCCAATGCGAAATCCTCATATGCTTCAACCTGTGGAAATGGGTGCTTAATAAGAAAAGATCTTTTGAAGCAGGAAAATGTGTTAAAAAGATAATATTTTGAGTCAGGAAGCAATTCTCTTACATATTTATGTTGAAGAAATACTCCTTCTTTATTCGCTTGATAAT
>CAYIVY010000142.1:0-2880 GCA_964366945.1 uncultured Gammaproteobacteria bacterium | reverse complement strand
ACGCTCTTCCGATCTGCGAAGGCGGGAATCCAGAACAAAAAAACATGGATCCCCTCCTACGAGGGGATGACAAAAAAAATATCCGTCATTTTATTTTTAGTTATAGTGGTTCCAATATTTTTATTTAAAACTGGCGAAAATAAGATAGATAAATTTTTAACATTTTCAACTCCACCCACTAGTCACTATCCACTAGTCACTAATCCCTCGTTAAACATTACCGAATCCTTTGATATCCGCAAAATTGTTTGGCAAGGGGCTTGGGATTTAAGTAAAAAATATCCGCTTTTTGGCACCGGTGTTGAGACTTTTGCTTTTAGTTATAATTTTGTCCGGCCAATCGCTCATAATCTAACTTCTGAATGGGACTATGTTTATAACAAGGCGCATAATGAATATCTTAATTATTTGGCCACCACGGGATTTGTTGGATTAGGTGCATATATATTGATGATGATTTTTGTTATTAGTTATAGTATAAAAAATTACAAGAAACCATTAATATCACTTCTAACAATTTCATATATAACAATCCTCATCACTAACTTTTTTGGCTTTTCCACAACAACAATTCAATTATTTTTCTACTTAATCCCGGCTCTTATTTTTGTGTCGCCAGATAATATCAATATCCAAACTCCTAAGAATCTTTCTATCTTGCAAAAATTTCTGATCTTTCTTTTAACTGCATCAACAATCTATCTCCTATTTTCCATTGTTGTCTATTATATGGCTGATGTTAATTATTCTTACGGTCTAAAATACTCTAAGATCAACGATCAACAAAAAGCTGCCCAATATTTTGAAAAAGCTCTAAAATTGAGATATGAACCTGTCTATGAAGATAAATTTTCTGCATCACTCGCCTACCTTTCCGTCATAGCCTCTATTCAAAAACAAAAAGAGTTAACCAAGCAAATCGTATCTCTAGCTTCCTCTTATAACCTAAAAACGGTTCAAACATATCCAAAAAATGTTTTCTACTGGAAGACTCGGGCAAAGAATATGTACTATTTTTACCAGGTGACTGGTAATAGAGATGAATTATTACAAGGTGTCAGTGCCTTAAATACTGCAAGGAAGCTATATCCAACTGACCCAAAGATTCCATATACTCTCTCCCTTTATTACTCGACTCTCTTCGATATAAGTAAGGATATTATTAAGGACAAAGAATATTTTAAAATACTATCAATTGAAGAGATTGATAAAACCATTGTGTTAAAATCAAACTACCGTGAAGCCTATCTATTTAAGGGGCAGTTATTGAAAAAGTATGGTGAAAATCCTGAAGCAAAAAAGCTTTTTGAATATATGTTGAAGAATTTTGGTAATAATGATGCTGAAGTTATTAATGAGATAAAAAATCTTTAATTGACTGTCTAAACTACTTATTTTGTAGGCTATAAGCGATTGACAAAGAAATTGTTTCATTATTCAATTGTTCCATGGTTGAAAAACATAGAAAACGTAATCGGTTGAAAGGTTACGATTATTCATCTAGCGGATATTATTTTATAACGATTTGCGTGAATAAACGTCAATATGTATTTGGTACCATTAAAAATGAAATAATGATATTAAATCAATATGGAGAAATTATTGAAAAATGTTATTTGGATTTAATAAATCATTATCCAAATTGTTTGTTGGATGAATTTATTATTATGCCGAATCACGTTCATGCGGTTATTGTTATACGAAATATGAATAAATCCGTAGGGAACGGTTTCAAACCGTTCCCTACAAAACATTCGTTATCAGAAATAATTCGCGGATTTAAAACATTTTCATCTAGAAGAATACATGAATTAGGTTTACATTCTTTTAAATGGCAAAAATCATTTTATGATCAAATTATTCGTACAGAATATTCTTTATTTAAAATTCGCCAATATATCAGAGATAATCCTTTAAATTGGGAAGAAGATAGAAATAATTTAAGGTGAAATATCCGAACTCGACACTGCCCAAATACAGTTAGTAGTAGCGCTGTTGTCATTTTTTTTACATTGAAGACCGCAAGTCCATCCCACGGAGGGCGTTTGAATCAACATATTATAAGGAAGAACCTGTTGACTATTTTCCAGGCAAGCATAGAGTCTATAAGACTCATTGTCTAATCTGTATGAATAAGTTTTCCCTGAAACCGGATCATTAGGAAGTTTTTGCATGTAAATTTTAGTTGCGCAACCACCTGGGTGGCAAAGCTGTCCACCAAACGACACTGCGGCTGCGTCTGGATAAACTTTATTATCTTCATAATACATCTCAAGCGCTCTTGTCATTTGTTCCAGATCTGCCTTGCGCTTAGCATCACGCCCCTTTTTAAGTGAGTTAAGGAAATTGCTGGAAATCAAAGCCGCCAATACCCCTATAATTGTAATGACAATGATAATTTCTATTAATGTAAAGCCCTTTAATTTTTTCATTTTTTAAATAAATACTTACCTAAGCTTAATCTAAAATTGGTAACAAAGTCAAGGACAAAATGGTTCAATTGTCTTATTTTACCTTATTAAAAATTTGATTGTATTCTTACTGTTATAAACTATAATGGAAACTTATGCACAATAAAAAAAGACTCAAGGAAATTTTAGAGGAAGTTCCTCCAGATTATTATCAAAAAGGTGTAAAAAATAACCTTTTACAAAGACTTTGGCACACGGGAAAATTAAAAGCAGTAATGAATTTTATCATACGTGAACCAAAAAAAATTTTAGATGTTGGATGTGCTAGTGGCTGGTTTCTCAATAAAGTTTCAGAAAATTGTAAAGACGCGAAGTGTTATGGTGTCGACGCATATAGAGATGCGATTTTATATGGAAAAAAACAGTATAAATTCTTACAACTCAAACATGCAGATGCTCACAACTTGTC
>CAYIVY010000141.1:2203-2892 GCA_964366945.1 uncultured Gammaproteobacteria bacterium | reverse complement strand
ACAATAATATAGGCCCTTTAGCCAAAAGTCCGGGTAACGATATTTCAATTGGATCATCTACGGGGCCTAGTATAGAAAGAAATGAATTTCTCTTCATAAATAATACCATTTGAGGTAAAAACGCACATTCAAAGAAGATATCAGACGGATAAATATAAATTACATCTGAAGTTAATATTTTTCCTTCGACTATTCCTAACTTGTTAAAAGTATCGATATTATCAGGGTAAATATATTTAGAGATGAGTTTTTCTACTGATATATGTTGATTAATACCCATAACGGAACGTACATAATCAGCAAATTCTGTTGCTCCTTCTACTCTTTCAAGATCAAACATTTCCAATAATTGCTTTGCGCATCTGGAAACAATATCAGGTAGTAAATTATGTCGATAATATGAACCGTAAGCGAAATGTACCGTGTTGGCAGGAATTATTTTTTTATCTACAAAATGAGATAATCGTTCGTGAGCATTACCAACTAATCTTTTACTTTTTTCTATACCACTTATGTTATTAAATCCTGAAAAATAGGCAACTAGTGAGGAAACCCCGTTGCCGCTTCCGCAATCTAAAAAATTAGCTTCGTCACTAGGTATGTCAGCTCGTAATCTAGAGTATGCTTTATGTAATGAAAACATCATTGTAGATGGATGATCTGGATTATAAAATGTCCAGTAACTTTCT
>CAYIVY010000141.1:0-2193 GCA_964366945.1 uncultured Gammaproteobacteria bacterium | reverse complement strand
AGTTGCTGATAAAGCAAGCTCTTCTAGTCCTGCTTGAATTCTATAATCACTTTCTTGCCGCATATTGATACATCAATATTTATCTTAATATAATAATAAAAAATCATTAGCTCAGAGACTTCAACCTGTTTTTTTTCTTAAACTTAAACCAGGTACAAATCTTAATGCGACGATGCAATATATTGAAAATTTAAGATAAAGAATTATGAATGAGAGAATTTCGGGCGGCGAGGTTAAATGAGTAGAAATATTTATTCCAGTTTTCCTCGGTTGAATGATAAATATTTTTGCCAATTGTATAGTCTACAAAAATTTCTCTCATCTTAAGTATTTCCGAAAGTCTACCAATATTTTTAGAGTCGGCAACGGTAAAATCAATCAATTCGAGGGCTCGATAAAATGCATTTGAGCTCATTTGGCTATTATTTTTTTTCTTCCAATTGATACTGCGGCCTACTTCAGCTCCGATGTTGGCCATTTGTTCAAATATTGAGTAAGAGCTCCAAGTTTTATTTAAATCAGTATGAAATGTGTTCATTTTTTAACTAATCTATTAACAATATTAATTATTTTTTTTTGAAGATCTTTATTTTCAATATTACGGGAAAAATTATTTAAGCGAGGGCGAACGTTGATCATTGAATCAAATTCTATAAAATCATTTCCCTTTAATTCTGGATAAAGATTAATGCCCCAGACATCATCTTGCTTTGAGCCACTTTCTAGTAGAACTTTTTCTTCATCCGCGTGCATGGCGGCATCAACTACCATAATATTTTTTTCAATATCTACTACAGCTTTGACAAGGCCTCCAAACATACGATCTGACATCCCTTTAAGTTCCTGTAAGGTTATTAATTCTGAAATTAATTTCATACAATATTATACATCTAATAAAAAGTGTTATACTGAATTGTGATATGGAAAATCAGGCGAATGTTGGTGATAAAAATGATCAACAGATTTGGCAAAAATTAAGCGTTCTGAAAATTAGACTACTTGTTTTAATAGGGTTGCTAGTATTGGCAGCATCTTTTTTTGTGAATATGAAAGCTTTTACAAAAAAAGAGGCTATAAAACCTACAACAATTAAATCAACAGAAAAACTTAGTCCTACAATTACAGCAAATAATTCAACTGATGATGATACGTCCCGACCAGTAACACCATTAAAGCCAAATTTTACGGCTCCAGCTATATTTGGGTTTACGAAGGTTATTGATCTTCCCGGAATCGGCGTCAGGGCTTCATTCCCTGAAAAAACAAAAATTACCTATTTTGACCCAAAAACGAGTTATACAGCTACCTTCGCAGACGGAAATATTCAGTTCACACTTTATGAATACAGCGGCGGGTCAAGGCGAGAATGGTTTCTAAAAAATATAGGATTTCCAGGTAATATATTTGAAAGTTTTGGAGCCAATAACCATGAAGGTTACATCAGTTATTTTAAAGATACTGACGGGAACATAAATAACATATATTATTTCTCAGTTATAAGGGATAATAAGATGTTTGTAATCTACACTAGTTTTCAAGAATATAACAACATTAATAACTTGGAGAAATTCAAAAGTTTTGTATCCACGGTTCAAATGCTTGAACCAAATCTGCAAGGGGTGGTAAGGCCAGACCAAACAAAGTACGAAACGGAGCGTTGGAGTGATACAAGAAAAACTGTTTGGGAGCGAACAGATTTAGGCCTTCGAGTGACTGCTCCCGAGTGGATCGAGTCAAGGCGTCCGCTTGGGCAAAAAGATGATGGATCATGGAACTACTCAGATTGGTCAAGGATCTACCCTAAATCTCAAGCGAGTACATTTGCTTCTGGTGGTGAAGTAAGTGACGGAATTTTTGTTACGGGACTATTGTTTGGCGGAACACAAATTAGTTTTTTAGATTCAAAATATAATAATAAAACATTTAATGAAGTAGTGAATAGTATTCTTCCTGGAGCTGGTTTTTGTGCAACCGAGTGGAAAAATTCAAAAACTGAATGCGACGGCTTTCCTGACTATTGTTATACAAAAGATGAAGTAATCCAGAGTTTGTTATTAAAAAAGACGGCTCAATTTGGCCCTTATACAGGTCAGCTTAGAGGGATGAACACCAGCCTTTCTCAGAAACGTGACTGCCGAAGCGAAGAGGTTTGGTTAGTTCAAACAAAAGGCGGACAGTTTGTACTATCAAACA
>CAYIVY010000140.1:0-2930 GCA_964366945.1 uncultured Gammaproteobacteria bacterium | reverse complement strand
TTAATGATACGGCGACCACCTCGATCTACACTCTTTCCCTACACGACGCGCTTCCGATCTTCTTATAAAGTCCAATCGATGGTTCGACTCCATCCTGATCCACAGTATGTTTTGCCGAGATAGCCAAGGTGGTCACGGCGGAGGTCTGAAAAACCCCAGATGCGTGTTCGACTCACGCTCTCGGCACAAAATTATACTGAAAAACTTCATTGAATTTTTTAGTCCATCACTGTAAGATTAAGTTATGAAGGAATGTTCAAAATGTCATGTTAAAAAATCCTTATCTCAATTCTACTTTAGAAAGTCAGGTTATAAGTCTGGTCAATATTATAATCATTGTAAAAAATGTCTTAAAGAACGCGGGAGGGAATATTATCAAAATAATAGAACTAGACAATTAGCCTTATCCAATTCAAGAAGAAGAGAGTATAGAAAAAATCGACGAGACTTTATTAATAAACAAAAAAATAAACCATGTGCGGACTGTGGAAAAAAATACCCACACTATGTGATGGATTTTGACCACCGTAACGCAAATGAAAAATTAGGAAATATAGCCCATCTTACGAATCAAAACTTTTGGTCATTTGAAAAATTATTAGAAGAAATTAGTAAATGCGATATTGTATGTTCAAATTGTCACAGAATTAGAACTTTTAATAAATAGTGAATACGAATAATGAAAGAGCTATCCTATAAAGTCCAAAGCCTGATAAGGAATTTTTCTGCAAAAATTTAATAAACCATTTTATTGCCAGCAGAGCACTGATAAAGGCCATAACAAACCCGACGAACAAAAATAACAGATTATTTCCTGAAAAAATTAATTGAGGATCTGTTTTTATAAAATCAAAAGCAGATGCGGCAACTAATGTGGGAACAGCCAAAACGAAAGAATATAGAGCTGACTCTTTGCAATTAAATCCTAGAATCATCATTGTCAAAATGACTGCACCCGCCCTCGACACACCAGGTACAATCGCCAGCGACTGACCAAACCCAATTATTAAAGCCTGAACAATCGTCATCTGAATAATTTTTTTATCAGTTTTAATGATTTTCTTTTTTAGCATTATTTCAAAAATAATGAAAAATATACCAACTATAAAAAGACCGGCTGTAATCAAAGAAAAGCTTTCAAAAAAAACATTTTTAATAATTTTATGAAAAATAAAACCAACAATGGCTGTTGGGATAAAAGATAAAATAACATTTATCAACAAATTTTTACTCTTTAAAATAATTTTCCAGTAAATAATAATAACGGCCAAAATTGCACCAGACTGTATAAAAACTTCAAAAAATTTCTGAAACTCTGTTTGAGGAATGTTTAATAACTTGGAAGAAATAATTAAGTGAGCTGTTGAAGAAATTGGAAGAAATTCTGTAATCCCCTCAACAATTCCAAATATGAAACACTAACACTAATTAGATTCATTTTATAAAGTATAATATAAAAAATGAAAGTTGCCTTAGTACACGATCAATTGCGAGAATTTGGTGGAGCTGAACGCGTCCTGGTTTCTCTAAAAAAAATATTTCCTCAAGCTGATATCTACACAACTACCTTTGATCTCAATTCACTAGGGAGCCATAAGGAATTAATCAAAGATTGGAAAGTCAATGTCTCCTGGTTTGGGAAGATTCCATTTATCAATCAGTATTACTCCCCTTTCCGATTTCTAACTCCTTTGATCTGGGAGAGTTTTGACTTTTCAGAATATGATTTGGTAATTTCCTCGTCAGGCAGTTGGATGTCCAAAGGTATAAATACAAAAAAACCAACCATTCACATTTCCTATATTCATCATCCACCCCGTTACCTTTATGGATATGAAACGGCTATAGAATGGCAAAAATATTTTTTAATAAAAATGTATGGTTATATCGTCAATCATTTTCTCCGGATATGGGATTTTACTTCATCCCGGCGGGCTGATTTTTTGATTGCTAACTCAGAAGAAACTAAAAAACGGATTGAAAAATTTTATCGCCGTGATTCAACAGTAATTTATCCCCCAGTTGACATACCTGGACACCCCTGGGGTGTCCAGAAACAAAAAAAACAGGGGCACCCCGGGGGTGATTACTATCTGACAGTCTCCCGTCTCGCCCGCGCCAAACACATAGATGTTTTAATCAAAGCTGCAAACAAGTCCAAATTTAATTTAAAAATAGTCGGCACCGGTCATGATGAGGTAAGATTAAAGCAAATGGCCGGATCAACAGTGGAATTTTTAGGAGATTTAACTGATGATGAACTGAAAAAAACTTATTCTGGCGCCAAAGCCTTTTTGTTTGCTTCTCGCGACGAAGAATTTGGTATCGCTCCAGTTGAGGCAATGGGATATGGCCTGCCCGTGATCGCCTTTCGATCTGGCGGAATACCGGAATATGTTAAACAAGACATTAATGGATTTTTATTTGATCAATTGCATGAAGACTCGCTGATTAAACAAATTAACGAATTAACTAGTTTATCCAAAGAAAAATATTTAGAAATGAGAAAGGAAGCTAGAAAATCTGCGGAAAAGTTTAGTGAATTGAATTTCAAAAAAAATATTTTAAATTTTATTAAATCAAAAACTCATGCCAGAACTACCAGAAGTTGAATCCATTAAGCGCCAACTTAAACCCAACATCGTTGGTAAAATAATTTCTGACATCAAAATTCTTTCTCCTAAAAATTTTATTGGTAATAAAGGGGATGTTATTGGTAGAAAAATAATCTCTGTTGATCGTTATGGTAAGGTGCTCGTCCTAAAATTTGATAAATTTTATCTTAACATTCATTTCAAACTATCCGGCCAAATTCTTTTTTCCAAAAACGTCAACAAAGCCGTTTTTAAAAATATTATTCCCTTTACCAAAGGAAAAATCATGCCCGCCAACACAACCAGAGTGATTATTAAATTCAAAGACGGCAGTGG
>CAYIVY010000139.1:0-2967 GCA_964366945.1 uncultured Gammaproteobacteria bacterium | reverse complement strand
ATAAGTTATTTTGTGTTACTACTAAAATGTTAAAACTTTATCACTCTCTGCAATTAAATTATACAAATCTTCAATTCCGCCAACGGGACATTCTTGGGTAATTCCTTGTTTACGAATTGCCATACAAGTGCCACAGGCCACTATTCTTCCATTTTTTGAATTTAAAAACTTTTTGACCTGTTCCTTAATATCAAATTGTGATGAACTCATCTTTTCATACTCCACTCCTTCACCAGTAAGAAAAATTGTGACTTTATCATCCTTAATCAAAGATAGATTAGCTAGTCTTAAGGCGTTCCAGTTTATTTCTACATTTTTACTTGAAAGAATTATTAGTAATTTCATATTGATAAACTATTTATACAGTAATAAGATCCTTTTCAGCTCTTTTTAAAAGAACAGCATTAGTAGCTACAATTATAGATGATAATGACATTAATAGAGCGGAAAATTCCGGTCTCAAAGTTATCCCAAATTGGGGATATAAAACACCGGCGGCAATTGGGATTGCAAGAATATTATAAATACTTGCCCAAACTAGATTCTGTTTCATTTTAGTAACAGTGGCTTTACTCAAACGGATAGCCCTCAAAATATCGGCCGGATCAGATTTCATCAAGACGATATTAGCCGTTTCAATCGCCACATCAGTTCCAGCGCCAATGGCGATCCCAATATCAGCTTGGGCAAGAGCTGGGGCATCATTAACTCCATCGCCAACCATGGCTACAAATTTTCCCTCATCTTGAAGTTTTTTGACATAGTTCGATTTCTCTTCGGGAAGTACTTCAGAAAATATCCTATTAATTCCTAATTCTTTGCCAATGGCTTCGGCGGTTTTTTTGTTATCTCCTGTTATCATCGCCACCTCCAAACCTAATTCTTTCATTTTTTCGATAGCTTTTTTTGCTGACGGCTTGATTGGATCGGCAACCGCAACCACTCCGGCAATTTTTCCGTCAATAGCAATTGCCATTAATGTTTTGCCTTGATCGAGTAATTTCTCAATCTCATTTTGGATAAGGGGAGTTTCAATATTCCGGTCTTTCATCAGTTTCATATTTCCCACAAGTACGTGTTTGCCTTCAACCATCGCTTCAATTCCGTGGCCGGAAATAGATTTAAACTGTTCGACTTTTTCAGATAAAACAATATTTCTTTTTTGTGCCTCTTCAAGGATTGCTTTGCTTAACGGATGACCTGATTTTGACTCAACCGAGGCATTAAGACGTAACACTTCATCTTTGATAAATCTATGAGCCACAACAATATCGGTTACTTTTGGTTTACCTTCTGTCAGTGTCCCTGTTTTATCAAGAACAACTGCTTGAATTCTGGACGCTTGCTCTAAGGTAGAAGCATCTTTTATTAGAATATTATGTTTGGCTCCAAGACCGGTACCGACCGCAACAGCCGTCGGAGTAGCCAACCCTAGTGCATCAGGGCAGGCAACCACAATGGCCGAAACGGCAAACATTATGGCCATAAAGATTTCTTTTCCGGCAAAAAAATACCAATAAACAAAAGTTACTAGCCCTGCACCAACGGCAAGAATTACCAAATATTGAGCGGCTTTATCCGCCAGTCTTTGACCTGGGGCTTTTGAATTTTGAGCGGTTTCAACTAACTTTACAATCTGGGCAAGGGCCGTATCTGATCCGATCTTTGTTGCCTTAAATGTAATTGAGCCTGTTTGATTAATCGTACCACCGATGACACGGTCTCCAATTTTTTTTAGTACAGGAATGGATTCACCCGTAACTAACGATTCATCAATTGAAGTTTCGCCAGTTATTATCTCACCGTCAACGGCAACTTTATCTCCAGGTTTTAATATTATTATGTCTCCGATTATTACTTCGGCGGTCGGTAAAAGTAATTCTTTTCCATTCCTGATTACTCGGGCTTGAGGAGGGACAAGATCAAATAATGCTCGCAGGGCGTCCGATGTTCCCCGACGGGATTTCATCTCCATCCAGTGACCAAATAAGACAAAGGTGACAAGCATGGCCGCCGCATCAAAAAATGTTTCTCCGCCTATAAATGTAATAAATACACTAAAAATATAGGCAGTTAACACACCAATAGCGATCAACACCATCATATTCAAAGTTTTTTTTCGAAGAGCTTGATAAGCGCCGACCGAAAATATTGAACCGAATTTAAAGACAACCGGCGTGGTAAGAATTAAAAGCAACCAATTTATGGGAATTGGAGTTGGTAGTTGGATTTTAAATAGACCGGTAAAAATTGGGGAGTATAAAATAATTGGAATAGTAAATAAAAGAGACCAAAGAAAGCGATCCTTCATATCTTTTTCCATTGTTTTGGCCATTGAGGGATCGGTCATCGATTTTTCATGAGACATTTCTTCATGATTCATTTTCGAATGATCCATAATTTCATATTAATGTATTAACTAGATTTTTCCAAACAACGTTAAGTATGATTTGAATGATCATCCGACTTTTTTTCCGAATGACCGCCGTGATTCATCAAAAAAATATGCGAGAGCGGACAAAGTAAAATAGCTCCATATAAAAACACATTATTTACCGGAACTTTAAAAATAAAAATAGCCACCAAAGCAAATAGAGCAATCCCGAGACATATTTTTAAAAGCTTATTCATAATAATGTTAAGAACTAATAATTGATTTATTTTATATTTTGAAGAATGAAGATATTATGAAGATGATAACTTAAAAAAGTGGTATAGCAATTGTAAAAGTTGAACCAGAATTTAATTTACTTTTAACTTGGATTGCTCCTCGGTGAATTTCAATAGTTGCTTTTGCAATTGCGAGCCCGAGTCCTGCGCCAAATATTTTATTTGTTTTTGATCCCCGATAAAAACGATTAAAAATCTGATTAAGTTCCGATTCTTCAATGCCATGCCCATTGTCTTTAATAGTAATAAGGGCATTATTTTTTTCTTTCAACAGGGAAATATTTATCCTTCCCTGAT
>CAYIVY010000138.1:0-2971 GCA_964366945.1 uncultured Gammaproteobacteria bacterium | reverse complement strand
AAAAAGTTCCCGACCCGAGTGCTTCGCAAATCGTGAAGAGAAAGAGTTGACTAGACCTCGCTTGATGTAAAAATAGTGATATGCCTTTTTTACCTCAGAGCAATAAGAATCATACCAGATTTCATTAGTAGTAAAAAATTCTATCGAATGTTATAGTACACATTACTTTATGGATATTCATCTATCTAAAGTTCTACATCATCTCTATATCAATCCAATTGAGAAGTGTAATCTGAGATGTAAAATTTGTTATACAAAAAAAACCGACCCTATTCTTACTGAAGAGCAGATTCTCCATTTTGTTGACAGATACCAAAAAGCTTATGAACTAAAAATGATAACATTTTGTGGAGGAGAAGTATTTACTCTCCCATATTTTATCCATCTTGTAAACATACTTACAGCGCGAGGAATATTTATCCAAACGATTACCAATGGAACAATAGATAATTTAGATAAAATTGCCAATCCGAATTTAAACAACCTCATCGTATCTTTAGATAGACTTGAAGAGTATCATAATTTAAATAGGGGAGATGGCAGCTTTAAAAAAAGCATGGCTTTTTTAAAAAAAGCACAATTGCTTGGATTTCACACAGAGATATTTAGTATTGTGACGCGGCAAAACTATCACAAAATTAACGCGTTTGAAAATTACCTAAAGAAAGAGCTCGGAAGTATTGATGTCACTTACCATCCACGTAAACCTCCAGCATATCTTTCACATCACCCTATCTCAAACATTGAAGGAGTGGTTACTGGATTTGATTACCTTAGTAGGGGAGAACTTATCGAAATTATGAAAACACGAAAAGTATTCCCTCCAAAAGATTTGGGGTGTTATCAAGTAGCACTTGCCTCAACTGGCATTGTGTATGGATGTTGTGAGGGATATAGACCGATTGGGAAAATTGACGACTCCATTGAAGCACTGTTTGAAGCATTAAAAAAAAGAGTTGGTGGTCCATGCTTGGGATGTAGTCAGACAGAGTTTATGTGTGGTCTAAAAGACATAATCAGTGATACAATATAAAAGTGGAAAAATACTTCGTAAGAGAAAATTTGATAAAAATAATAAGAGAATTTTTTTATACTCAAGAATTCCATGAAGTGATAACCCCAGTACTAAATACAGCTCTACCCCTTGAGCCGAATCTTCGACCTTTTACCACTACTCATAAATATAAAAATAGAAAACAAACATTTTATCTTGCTATGTCTCCTGAGCGGGGACTCAAAAAAATGTTAGCTGCGGGAATGGGAAATTGTTTTTCATTAACACCCTCATTTCGAAACTATGAACTTGTGGGATCACTCCATTTTCATGAATTTATCATGCTTGAATGGTATCGAAAGAATGCAGTATATACGGATATTATGGAAGATATAGAGGTACTCTTGAAATTAATATGTAAACAAATGAAAAATACGAAAATTATTGTAAACAAACCATTTCCGTGTCTTTCATTAAACGATCTATTTGAAGAAAAGATTGGGAAAAAACTAGAATTTCTGATAGCTGATAAAGAACAGCTATGGAAAATTGCAGAAAAAAAAGGATATAAAATAGAAAAAAAAACAACCTGGCACCAACTGTTTGATCAACTATTTGTGAATGAAATTGAACCTACATTTTCATCTCAACCATTTTTTCTCACAGATTTTCCAGCTTGTATTTCTCCGCTTTGCAAAAAAAAGGGGGAAAATCCTCTGTTGGCAGAGCGATTTGAGCTTTATATAAATAGGGTAGAGATTGCCAATGGCAATACTGAAAACACTGACACAAAATCAATCCGGACGGTATTTGAAAAAGAACATAAAAAAACAGGTATGCCAATTGATGAAGAGTTTCTCTCATGGCTCGAATTAATGAAAAATAATTCATATGCGGGAGTGGGGATAGGTATTGATCGCCTCGCCATGTTTTTTGACTTACGTAAAAACTACTGTCCTTGACACAAAGTCAAGTCTGACTTGACCCAAGACTTGATAAAAAAAATACTATACATTAATATGATATTTATAATATTATGAATTTACTAAAAACTTTTTTCTATTCTTTTAAAAAATCTCTTTTTGAACCAAAATATTATAAAGACGTCGTAAAAGTAAGATTTTGGTTCTCATTCAAATATTTGCTGTGTTTACTTTTTATATTTGTAATTTTTAGAGGTGTTGTTCTCGGAGGACAGTACCTAAAAAGTCGTCCTCAAATTCAACCAGAAGTAAACAGATTATTGACCTACGCTGAAAATTTTTACCCAACAGATCTTGAGTTAAAAATCAGAAACAACCAACTCTCAACCAATGTCAATGAACCATATATATTTGATCCGGCAATAGATGAGATGCAATCTTATCAACGTCATCTATTGACTATTGATACCAAAGGTTCTATAGAAAATTATCCCAACTATAATACTTATGTATTGGCAACTAAAAACGCCCTCGTCTATCCATCAAAATCTGACAATAGTCGCATAGAGCAGACCGCTGTACTGTATTTTCGTGATTTAAAACAAGATCTGACTTTAAACAAAAAAATCTATGATAATTTTCTTAATATTATTCGACCTTATACATACAGGGTGCTGTTTTTGGCAGATAATATTTTTTTAGCTCTTATATTTTTATTCCTCATCTTTGGTACTTTATTCTGGGCAGGTTGGATTATGTTTGGACTTTTGTTCTTGACATTCTTTGTTTGGGTTGTGAATTTAATATTCAAAAAACAATTTAGTTATGGATCTCTTTATAAGATGGGTATGCACGCTGTCACTTGGCCATTATTTATCAATGAAGTTTTTAGATATTTCTTACCAATTTCAAGATTTTATTCCTTAATATTTTTAATCTGGATGTTAGTAGTATTATTCTCGATTGAAAAGAAAACTATTTTAGGTTCTTCAATTAAGAAAAGAGGCTAACTTCTTGATATAATTATTACACAAAGCCGCAGTGGTGAAATTGG
>CAYIVY010000137.1:0-2994 GCA_964366945.1 uncultured Gammaproteobacteria bacterium | reverse complement strand
AGATAGATAAAACCGACAAAGAAATAGACGAAAAAGTATATAAACTCTACGGCCTCACGCCGGAGGAGATTAAAGTTATTGAAGAAAAATAAAAAAAATAATATGAAATTAAGCACAAAAAAAATAAAAGTCGTAGATTTATTTTGCGGGATAGGCGGTTTAACACACGGCCTCATTAAAGAGGGGCTTGATGTTGTCGCAGGCATAGACAGCGACAATTTGTGTAAATTTGGCTACGAATATAATAATAAAGGAGTCAAATTTATAAACAAAGACATACTTCAAGTTTCCGCAGATGAAATAAATCAATTATTTGGGGATAAAGGGAAAACCATAAGGGTGTTGGTTGGTTGCGCGCCGTGCCAACCCTTTTCAAAATTAAATCTAAACGAGATCACTGAAAAGCAGCTTGAACCGCTCGGAAAGTTTGCGCAACTAATCCACGAAACCGAGCCAGATATTGTTTCTATGGAAAACGTCAGCGGTCTCGCAGATATGAAAAAGTACCAGATTTTTAAAACATTCATTGATACTCTTAAAAAAAATGGATACAACTATAAGTATGAGATTGTTAATGTTTCGGAATATGGCGTTCCTCAAAATAGAAAGCGTTTAGTTTTGCTGGCATCAAAATTGGGAGAAATTGAGCTAGTAAAAAGGACTCACAAAAACAAAAAAATAACAGTTCAAGATGTCATAAGAAATCTCGTGCCGATAAAAAACGGGGAAACGAATCAAGACGATCCTCTCCATCGGTCGAGGAAGCTTAGTCCAAAAAATTTACAAAGAATAAAAGCAACGCCACATGACGGGGGCAATTCGGATAGTTGGAGCGAGGACTTAATTTTGAAATGCCATAAAAAGAAATCTGGCAAGACATATAGTAGTACGGTGTATGGTCGCATGCGTTGGGATAAACCTGCCCCGACGATGACTACTCAATGTGTTGGTCTTGGAAATGGTCGTTTTGGACACCCGGAACAAAATAGAGCGATCAGTCTTCGTGAAGCCGCCCTATTTCAAACGTTCCGCAAAAGTTATAAATTTTCGGACCCCGCTGATCCGATTATTACTGCTCGCGTTGCGAGGTTTATCGGCAATGCGGTTCCAGTAAGGTTGGGAGTTATAATAGGTAAGAGTATTAAAACTCACGCGGAAAAATATGGCGAATAATAATTATACATTTGAAATTTCTTTAAGCGTTTTAAACCATCTTGGAAGAAATTTATATAGAAATTTTATTACTATTCTTGGTGAAGCTATTTCTAATTCATGGGATGCAAATGCAAATAATGTTTGGATCAACATTGATATTAAAAATAATAGCCTTGTTATTAAAGATGATGGCGATGGTATGACATCCGATGATTTTCAACGTAAATTTTTGAAAGTTGGATACTCAAAAAGGCAGGATCTTGGAATGTTTTCTCCAGATAAAAAACGGCCATATATAGGGGCTAAAGGTATTGGCAAATTAGCGTTACTGTCGTGTGCTGAAAAAGTAAGTGTTATATCAAAGACAGAAAAAACTAAATATATTGATGGCGTGATTGATAATTCTGACCTTACTGATGCAATTAAAAATGATTTAACTCCTGATAAATATCCCCTAGAAAATATTGATTTAAATTTATTTGAACAATATATATTAGAGCATAAAAAAGGGACAATTATACGATTTGATCAAATTAAGGAAGATGTTAAAAATACAATTCCCTATTTAAAAAAATTAATAGCCCTATATTTTAGATTTTCTCTAATTGATCCTAGTTTCAATATTTTTGTGAACAATAACCTTGTGTCGCTTGATGATTTAAAAGATCTAGCAAATAAAACTCAATTTTTGTGGAATATCAATAAACTAGTAGATCCTTATTTCAATATTTTATTTGCTTTACGAAATAATCCAATAAATATTACAAATAAGCTTAATATAAGCGGATTTATAGCAACAGTTGAAAAACCTAGATATTTAAAGGTTTCAGGGACAGAAGAAAAAGTCGGAATTGATTTGTTTGTTAATGGACGTTTGAGAGAAAGAGACATCTTAAAACATCTTCCTGATTTTTCTACACGACATATTGCAAGCTATCTTTATGGTCAAATACATTTTGATGAGTTAGATAGTGACGGCAGTGATAGGTTTGGGACAAGTCGAGAAGGCATTGTTCCGGGAGATGAAAAATATAAGGAGTTAATAGGGACACTTAAAAATGAAATTTTGAATGATTTGAGTCAAGAATGGGATAAATTACGTCTTGAAATAGGTGAGGATGGCGATGATGAAATCACGACAAAAACTTTAAAAGAACGTAGAGCCCGTAGTTTATATAATCTTTCATCAAAAGATTATTCAGATTCTATTAGTGATAGTGACAAAGTAGGAGGCTGGCTGAAAGAGTTACGGCCAGATGCAGAATTTAACATTCCTTCATATGTTGATTGTTTTATTTCAGAAAACTTAGTTAGAAAATATATTAAAGATAAACCTATACAATTAACTCAAAACGAAATTGATTTCATAACAGAGAGAAGAAGAACCGAGGCTCAGCATAAGGTTGCTGGTAATATTAATATCAGTATTAAGCAAGATGATGATGATTTGTATCACTTAAAAATGGATTCACTTGCACAATTAGTTGATCCACAGAGAGGACCAGCAAATTGTCTTGTATCTGATGCAAAGACCTATAGACCAATTCGGAATAGTCTCATGCATACTGCGCTATTAACCAGAGAGGCTAAACAAAGATTGAATTCTGTATATGATAATATTAAAGCAAGGATAAAAATCTTATTAGGTTAGCTTTTTCGGCAAAAATCTTTAACACGCGCACGAGAAAGCTGTGGCGAATGCAAAAAATAAACAAAAACTTTTATGAAAATTGATCTTTTGGAAATATTTATTAAAAAATTCATTGTCGGTTGTTTCTCTATTTTTCGCCTATGCTCTAATTCGCGCGAATAAGAGAATAGTTTAAAGATGAATAGAAT
>CAYIVY010000136.1:0-3005 GCA_964366945.1 uncultured Gammaproteobacteria bacterium | reverse complement strand
CTACTCTACAAAATCTACTTTTAAAAGGATCTGCTGGAGAGAACTGAATAGTTACCGAAATACCTATTGACAACCTCCTGTATTTGGTTGATAATGAGAAGATATGGTGTTTTTTGGTGAATATCAAATTAATTTTTCTGGATCTGGGCGATTGTTGTTACCAAAGAAACTTAGAGCACTTCTAAAAGGGAACACTTTTATTTTATCGAAAGGATTTGGCAACTGTCTTTCAGGATATGATAAAGACGATTGGGAAAAAAGAGCTGTTGAATTATTAAATCCTTCGTTACTACAGCCAACAGATATGGAAAATAGGCGTTATATTTTTTCGTCCCTGGTTTATTTGGAAATAGATGAACAGGGTCGATTTGTAGTCCCAAAAAACTTACTTGAATATGGTCAACTCAACGATAAGGCAGTAATAATCGGAGTTGGAGATCATTTTGAAATTTGGAATCAGGGAAAGTGGAATGAGTATAGTAAAAAAATTAAAAGTCCATGAATTATGCACACACCCGTACTGTTGGAACAAGTAATTAAAGCGCTTGATATTAGAAAAGGCGGTCTTTATATTGACGCAACATTTGGAGAGGGTGGATATAGTAAGGCAATTTTAGATAAGGGAGGGAAGGTTCTTGGAATAGATTTAGACCCAGAGCAAATAATCAATAATCATCCGCCAGCTGGCGGATCAAACATAAACTTAAAATTAGTGGAGGGGAATTTTGCAGATATCGAGAAAATTGCCAAAAAAAATAATTTTTACCCTGTTGATGGAATAGTTTTTGATTTAGGACTTTCAATGAGACAGATAAACCACTCAGGAAGAGGGTTTTCTTTTAAGAAACTAAGTGAACCGTTAGATATGAGAATGAGTACAGATACGGAAATGACCGCAAATTATTTACTAAATCGTCTATCTGAACCACAACTTTATGAGATTTTTGCCAAAAATTCTGAAGAAATTAACTCTCAAAAGATTGCTCACGAGATCATTCTTAAACGACAATTTAAAAAATTAGAAACTGTCGGAGACTTGATAAGTTGTATTGATAAAGCAGTTGGAGAACATGACAACAATGCTTATAGGCGAATTTTTCAAGCTTTACGAATTCAAGTTAATGATGAGTTTAATAATTTAAAAAAAAGCCTGATTGGCTCCACAAAAATTATTAACGATGATGGAAAGATTGCTGTTGTCACTTTTCACTCATTAGAAGACAGAATTGTCAAAAAATTTTCGAAAACCCAAGGAGTAAATCTTTTGAATAAAAAACCAATTGTCAGTCAGAAAAGCAAAAGTTTTGAAAGATCTGCAAAATTACGAGTTTTGGGGCGAGTAAAAAGTCAAATATGAAAAGTTTTATTCTAAAAACTACTTGGTTAATAGTATCAATATTGATTGTCACTAATCTATTTGTGTTTATTTCTGGAATCGTTTTAAGTGATGAGATCAATAATTTTGAACTAAAAACCGATAACTTACATAAAATCAACCTAAGCTTAGAGAAAGAAGTTGCCAGCCTTGGTTCGTTAAAATTTGCAACCGAACAAGCAAAAAAATTTGGTTTTACTACTTTTTCTTCGCCACAAACACTTAACCAATTAGGATATGCTTACAATCCTTAAAAATGAAAATTAAGCTTGTTTTTCTTTTTTTTAGTTTCTTTTATTTGGCTATTATTATTCGTTTATTTTTTCTTCAGGTCATCAATTTTTCCATAAGTAAAAGTCTCTACTTAAAAACTAATAAGATTCCCCCTATTCGAGGAAGGATCTATGATAAAAATAATCATCCTTTGGTATTAAATCAAAATAGTTACACACTTTATTTAGAACCGAAAAAAGTTAAGGACAAAGACAAACTAATTAGTATGCTTAGTAACGGTTTAAAAATTTCTGAAGCTTCGATGTCAGCTAAAATTGATATGACTAAACATTGGTTATCCGTTCAAAGCGGTTTGACTCAAGAACAGAAAGACAAGATTAATAATCTAAATATAAAAGGGATTGGATTTGATTACCAAACAAAACGTTTTTATCCAGAAGCCTCTCTTTCAGCACATATATTGGGATTTTTGGGAAAGAATGATCAGGGTGAGGATGTAGGTTATTTGGGACTAGAAGGGTTTTATAATAGAGATCTTAGGGGTTTACCAGGCTTTGTCGAAACTGAAAGAGACATTGTTGGTCGGCCGATTTTAATTGGTGTTCAACAAAGAGTGGAGCCTGAGAATGGCCGTGACCTAATTTTGACGATTGATAAAACAGTTCAAGAAATCAGTAAGATGAAATTGCAGGAGGGCTTAGATTTATATAAAGCTAAAAAAGGCTGTGTAATCACAGTTGACCCAAAGACGATGGCTATCTTAAGTCTAGTTTGTTTGCCTGATTATGATCAGGAAAAGTATTATTTGTTTTCGGAAGAGTATTATAAAAATTCCGCTGTCTCTGATCTTATTGAACCCGGTTCGATTTTTAAGCCATTAATCATGGCGGCCGCTTTAGAAGAAAAAAAAATTAAGCCAAATGATACTTATAATGAAACAGGTAAGGTATCAATAGGCGAATATAATATAAAAACCTGGAACGATAAGTATGAAGGGAAGATATCAATGACCAGAATTTTGGAAAAGTCATCAAATGTAGGCATGGTTTATATTGGCGAAAAGTTAGGTGATAATAAAATTTATGACTATTTGCAAAGATTTGGGTTTGGTCAAAATACTAATCTAGATATAGAAGGGGAGGCGTCAGGATATTTAAAACCACAAACGAACTGGTACAAAATTGATTATTCTACAGTCACTTTTGGACAAGGAATTGCCATCACTCCAATCCAAATGATAAGAGCTTTTGCATCAATAATAAACGGTGGCAATTTGATGCGACCATATTTAGTACAAAAAATAGTCTCCGAAAACAAAGTTACTGAAATTAAGCCAAAAATTGAAAAAAAAATATTCTCACCTATAACTTCAGAAATAATAAAAAAAATGTTAGTT
>CAYIVY010000135.1:0-3034 GCA_964366945.1 uncultured Gammaproteobacteria bacterium | reverse complement strand
GGTAATGTTTTTAATACTTATGAATGGGGAGGATTTTTGATTTGGAAAAAACCCAACATCAAGGTATTTGTTGATGGAAGAATGCCTGCCTGGCAGGACGCAAATGGAAAAAGCCCATATCAAGTTTTTTTAGACATAATCCAAACAAAACCAGGCTGGAATGAGAAATTAAATAAATGGAAGACTGATTATCTTCTGATAATAAACGGCACTTTTCTTGACTTATTACTTCAGAAAGAAGCAAAAAGATACGGTTGGAAAGAAAAATATCGTGACAATATTGCCGTGATATATAAAAATAACAACTAATTTAACTATTTTTTTTTATTTTCCGTCTCTCGCCTGTGATACTTTGTGAGCTCGAGTCATAAAGACATCTTGCGCGGTTTTAATATTTTCAGGCTTTCCCATCCATGCCTGGAGAGCTTCCTGCTGTAAGGCTCTTCCAAAGGAATAGCTTAACTGCCAGGGAAGATCAGAATACATACTATTCATTTTTTTTAGATATTCTGTTGATTGATCAGGGGTTAGGCCACCTGACAAAAAAACAATACCGGGTACCTCTTTTGGAACTGTCCCCTTTAATGTCTCAATAGTCAAACGGGCGATTTCCTCAGCGGTTGATTGACTTTGTGACTCTTTGCCTGGTAAAACCATATTTGGTTTTAATAACATTCCATCGAGCTTGATTGCAAACTGCATTAGCCAATAAAAAACATCTTTTAGAACTTGACTTGTTACCTCTTTACTCTTACTAATATCATGATTGCCTTCGAGTACCAATATTTCCGGTTCAACAATTGGGACAAGTCCGACTCTTTGAGATAGAAACGCATACTCCGCAAGTCCAATGGAATTGGCAGCAACCGCAGCCATTGAAGGCATTTTGTCACCGATTTTATAAACAGCTCTCCATTTGACAAAAGTAGCCCCCATATTTTTATATTCTAATAATCTTGCTTCCAGTTTGTCCAGCCCTTGAGTAAAAGTTTCCCCCTGTTCGTTAATTTTGACGACACCCTGATCAACTTTTATACCTGGATGGATATTTTTTGATTTAAGCAGATCAGCAATCATTTTTCCATTTGGTAAAGGCAATCGTAGAGTTTCATCATATAAAATTATACCGCTAATCGCATCTTCGATGCCTGAGGAACTAACCATTATTTCTCTCCACATCGAACGATTCTCCGGAGTGGCCTCAACCCCAATTGTATCGAGCCGTTTCTTCATTGTTCCGGTACTTTCATCGGCCGCCAATATCCCTTTCATTGGAGCGACTAATTCATGTGCCACCTTAACTAAAAAACTTTGATCCGTTTGAGAAGTAATCATATATAATAAAAAAATTAATAGTCAAAAATATTTTATCATTAACAAATAGACAAATACAAGTTTATTTAGTATATTATCAACATAAATCATGGATAGAAATCTTGCTTTAGAATTCGTTCGGGTGACTGAAGCAGCTGCTATTGAAGCTGCCCGTTGGATTGGTCGAGGTGACAAAGAAAAAGCAGACGGTGCAGCTGTCAATGCTATGAGAGCCCGACTTAATCAAATTGATTTTTCCGGCACTGTTGTTATTGGTGAAGGTGAGAAAGATGAGGCGCCAATGCTTTATACCGGAGAAAAAGTTGGAACAAAAAAAGGCCCAATCATGGATCTGGCCATCGATCCTCTTGAATGCACCAACAGCGTCGCTTACGGAAGATACAATGCCACGACTGTTATTGCCTCGGGTCCAAAAGGCAGCCTGATTCATGCTCCAGATACTTATATGGATAAAATTGCCGTTGGCCCACTTGGTAAAGGTGCGATTAATTTAGAAGCTTCAGTTAGAGTAAATATTGAAAAAACAGCTGAAGCTCTTAGTAAAAAAGTTGAGGATATAACGGTGGTTATCTTAGACAGAGAAAGACACGCCGATCTAATTTTGCAAGTGAGGAATGCTGGAGCTCGAGTCAGGCTTATTACCGATGGGGATGTGGCAGCTGGCATTGCTACTTGCTTTCCTGATTCAGGAATTGATTTGCTTATGGGTATTGGTGGTTCAACCGAGGCCGTCTTAGCTGCCGTACCTATAAAAATTTTGGGGGGAGAAATTTTGTGCCGGTTTAAACCTAAAAAAGAAACTGATATTACCAAGATCAAAGCCGCCGGCGTTAAGAATTTAAATACAATTTTCAGCGCTGAAGATTTGGCAAAAGGAAAAGAACTAACATTTACAGCCACCGGTGTTATTGATGGCTCATTACTTAGCGGAGTTATTTTTAATAACAATAAGGTGATCACCCACTCTCTTGTCATCCGTGGTACATCAGGTACAATTAGATATATTACCACTCACCATCATTATTATAAATAAATTTATGGTGAGCGGAGTCGAACCATGAAAAGACTAAAAATAGGTTTAAATGGTTTTGGTAGAATCGGGCGAGCTTTTACAAGAATCGCTTTGACCAGAAATAATTTTGATATTGTAGCAATCAACACAAGAAAAACTCAAACTTCAATGATGGCGTATCTACTTTCTTTTGATTCAGTCTATCGAAGATTTGGAATGATTGTCAAAGAAGAATCTGATGGAATTTCCGTTGATGGTAAAAAGATTTTAACTTTTCTCAATGACCGACCAGAAAACATTCCTTGGGATAAATACAATGTTGATGTTGTTGTTGATGCGACCGGAGCTTTTAATAAAAAATCTGACCTAGAAAAACACATTAAAGGCACAGTGAAAAAAGTCATCCTAACGGCCCCGGCAAAACCCTCCTCCGCTCAAGCTTCGGAGGGCAAGGATGACGAAATAAAAACAATAGTATTAGGAGTTAATGATCAAGAATTTGATTTTGAAAACAATCAAATAATTTCTAATGCTTCCTGTACCACCAACTGCTCGGCTCCAATGTTTAAAGTTGTAAATGATAACTTTACAGTTATTTCTGGATTTTTAACTACTATTCATGCTATGACGCTGAGCCAAAGCTTACTTGATGATGCTGGAAAAAATGAAGGGACATCAAGAGCTGCC
>CAYIVY010000134.1:0-3038 GCA_964366945.1 uncultured Gammaproteobacteria bacterium | reverse complement strand
TGTGGGATTTCCTCTGGCAGTGGAATTCGGTAAAGTCGTAAAAACTATCGGATTCGATTTAAACAAAAAACGCATTCAGGATTTGCAAAATTCTGTTGATATTAACCAGGAGACCTCTCCGGAAGAGATTAAATCCGCAAAACTCCTTGAAGTAACCCCTGACCCTGAGAAACTTAGGACAGCAAAATTTATTATTGTCGCGGTTCCTACACCCATAACCAAGAATAAACAACCTGACCTCTACTGCCTAATCAGTGCCTCTGAGACAGTGGGCAGAAACCTTACCAAAGGCAGTATCGTAGTATTTGAGTCCACGGTTTATCCCGGGGTTACCGAAGATGTCTGCGTTCCCATCCTGGAGCAATATTCAGGCCTGAAATACGGGAAAGATTTTAAGGTAGGTTATTCTCCCGAGCGCAGTAACCCCGGAGATAAAGAGCATACCATCCAAAATGTAATCAAGGTGGTTTCCGCCTGCGATGAAGAGGCCTTAGAAGAAGTCGCTAATGTCTATGGCCTAATTGTTAAAGCTGGCGTTTTTAAAGCAGAATCCATCAAGGTAGCTGAAGCCGCCAAAGTCATTGAGAATACCCAGCGCGATTTAAACATCGCTCTGATGAATGAACTTTCGATAATCTTCCATAAAATGGGCATTGATACCCTGTCTGTGCTCAAAGCCGCCGGCACCAAATGGAATTTTATCAGAATGTCCCCCGGTTTGGTCGGAGGCCACTGTATCGGTGTTGACCCTTATTACTTAACCTTCAAGGCCGAAGAGCTGGGCTATCACCCCCAGGTTATACTCGCGGGAAGAAGAATAAATGACGATATGGGTAAATACATCGCCGAACAGACCGTCAAAAAACTTATTGAAGCCAATAAAACCGTTAAAGGGGCTAAAGTCCTGGTCTTAGGCATTACCTTTAAGGAGAACGTCCGTGATATCCGTAATTCCCGGGTAATTGACATCATTAACGAACTCAAAGAATACGGTATTGAGGTAATTGTCTGTGACCCGCTGGCTGACCAAGAGGCAGTCCAACATGAATACGGAATAGAATTAACCGAATATAACCGGGATATTCGGGCAGATGGTATAGTGCTCGCTGTAAAACACGATATTTTTAAAGAAAAACTCAGTATGGATGCCTTAAAAAACCATTTATCTAACAACGGCGCCAAAGGGGTAATAATTGATGTCAAAGGGTTCTTTGACAGCGATATATTCAACGGTTCTGATTTATCCTATTGGCGTTTATGAAGGGACTGTCCCTGATAGCAACTCACTAAAAAATGAGCGAACTAAAAAAACAAACGGTTTCCGGAATAAAGTGGCAGGTAGGATTGAATATGATTCAGAAAGTCATATCATTTGGAACAACCGTCGTTTTGGCACGATATTTAGGTCCCCCTGTTTTTGGATTATTCGTTTTTGCGTTAGTTGTAGTAGGCTCTTTTGAGCTCTTTAAAAGCATGGGAATCGATGCTGCTCTGATAAAGAAGCAAGGTGATTTCAAAAAAGCAGCGAATACGGCTTTTATAATAATTCCTTCATTGGGCGTAATACTCTATGCGATTTTGAACTTATTAGCACCATTAATTGCTAGGCAACTAAATAATAATGATCTTGCAAATATTGTACGAGTCTTAGGAATAATTTTTGTGATTAGTTGTTTTGCGAAAGTTCCAGCAACTATTCTTGAGAAGAATATGCAATTTAAAAAGATATCCTTAGCAGATTTTTGCGGCTCCATATGCTTTTCTTTTGCCGCACTAATTTTTGTTTTTTTAAAACTTGGAATATGGTCTTTAGTTTTCGCATATATTATAAAGATATTTATTTATGCTTTAATGATTTGCATATTTGCTAAATGGAAACCAACTTTTGAATTTGACAAAACAATAGCTTTAGAATTATTTTATTTTGGAAAATTCGTTTTCCTGACTTTAATTGTTTGGTTTTTAAAGATGAATTTAGATAATTTTTTAGTTGGAAAGCTGCTGGGAGTTACGAAGTTAGGTTTGTACGCAATTGCATTTAACTTCGCTAATTTAAGCGCAGATTATTTCGGAGCATATGTGTTTCGGGCTACTTTCCCGGCATTTTCAAAATTGCAAAATAATTTATTCGATTTAAGATCAGCGTTTTTAAAAACACTTAAATATGTAGGTATAGTTGCTTTCCCTTTTGGCGTAGGCGTTTTCTTTTTGGGTGGTGATTTCTTGAGGTTCGCATACGGGGAGAAATGGATTGGAGCGTTAAATGTGTTAAAAATTTTAGCTTGGGCAGGAATATTCAATACACTTTCCATCCCAAATTCTAGTATTTTTTTAGCTCTTGGGAAACCAATGATTAGTTTTTGGTTTTGTATAATACAGGTAATTATATTCTTTGTTTTTATTGCTCCAGTAGCCAAAGTTTTAGGTATAAATGGGGTTGGGGTAATAGTCGCTTCCGCTTCTTTCATCGCAATGATATTCAGTTTTTTTTGGGTTATGAGGCTATTGTCTTTAAGCTTAAAACAGGTTTATCTTAATTTAAAAGTCTCGTTTATTTGTTCATCGCTAATGGCAATTGGAATAATATTCTATAAAGTTACTATTCCAGTTTTCGGTAATATTGCGGCTAAATATAATTTTGTTTTACTCTTCTGTTTTGCTACAGTAGTTTACGGCTTTTCATTATTAAAACTTGAAAGGCCTTTTTTTGAAGAGATAAGAGACTTAATATTTTAAAATCTCTAAAAATCAGGTTTGATAGTTATTAACTAAATTAATTGATATCTTAAATGAGGTTCAAAATGACTTACGCTCTTTACGAATGCGCATTAAAAAATAAAATGAATGAAATATGGGACGAAAATTGGAAAAATTTGTCCATTGATCAGCAATTAGATAAGCTAAATAATGATGATGAATTAACTATATTTATAAAATATTTACCAACTCAAGGAAAAATATTGGAAGCTGGCTGTGGTTTTGGAAAATGGGTAATTTATCTGAAAAGAAAGGGGTACGATATAATTGGTATAGATTTT
>CAYIVY010000133.1:0-3075 GCA_964366945.1 uncultured Gammaproteobacteria bacterium | reverse complement strand
CACTTGATTATTCGAAAATAAAAAAAATTCTTGGCTGGAAACCAAAAGAAAATATAAAATCAGCTGCGGAAAAGATATTAGGATGGTACAAAAAACTATGAGCATATTACTTACAGGAGGCTCTGGTTTTATCGGACAAAATCTATACCAGGGTTTAAAAGATAAATATAAGATTTTTATTCCGAGCCATAATAAACTGGAATTAACGGATGAAAAAGCAGTTAGAAAATATATTCTTAAAAATAAAATTAAAATAGTTATTCACACGGCATTAAAAAATGATGACAAAGTTTTTGAAAATATTCTAAGAATGTTTTATTCAATTTACAAAAACTTGGACTTACTCGATAGGTTTATTAATTTTGGATCTGGCGCGGAATATGCAAAGACAAGGGATTTAAAAAAAGTAAAAGAGACAGAGTTGGGGAAATTTATACCAGAAGATAATTATGGTTTGGGGAAATTAATTTGCAGTGAATTATCAAAAAATAACAAAAAAATAGTTACACTACTTCCATTTGGAATATTTGGTCCGGGTGAAGATTATCGTTTAAAGTTTATTTCTAATTCCATTGTAAAGAATATTCTAGGATTACCCATAAAGATTAAGCAAAATGTAATATTTGATTATCTTTATATTGATGATTTAATTCAAATTGTAAAATATTTTTTGAGTAATAATAAAGATTATGGGGATTACAATATAACAACAACACAGTCTACAGATTTAGTTAATCTTGTAGAAATCATTAATAAAATTTCAAAAAAGCCAGTCAAAGTAAAAGTGGTTAATGATAAGTTTAATTTCCAATATACAGGAAGCAATGATAAATTAAAAAAAACAATAAAAAATTTACAAATTACTTCCTACGAAGAATCAATTAAAAAACTCTATAAACATTATTCTGTCGTTAAGGACATCGATAAAGACTCCCTTATTGAGGATAAATATTTGAGAACAACAAAAATAAAGGTTTAAATCAAATATTTTAAAGAAGAATCAACAAGTTTTTTGCAATTTTACATGCTTTGCTAAAAGCCCTTTTGTTATTAAAGAAATCAGGTTCTGATAAATATGGATCGATTATTTTTCTTGCATAAGATCCAATTGATACACCGTGGACATTTACATTAAAAAGTTTTGCCATTTTAGTAGTTTTACTGTTAGTTCCACCTGATAAAAGAATCCAAATTGGCAACTTTGTCTTTTGAACATATCTATACCTTGGAGAGTTGTGTTATGTTCATCGTTAGAAGCACCCATAGGTGCTCCATCTGCTTGAATTATGGTTGAGAATTCTTTTCTGGCTCTTGCTAATTTTATTTCCCCACAGGCAATGATAATCGATTTTTTTGCATGTCTAATATAATCTAGAGCTGTTTTAATTTTCTTATCGTTTTCTTTGTCAAAATTGCCACTCCGATTTTTTCACCCATTTTTGCGTAGGCCTCAGCAGCCATGGCACAAGCTTGTTTGTGATGACAGCAAATATATTTTATCTTGTTGTGTACAGCGGTTGCGTCATTCAAAAACATAGCGCCCCCTCCAGCTACTGTAAATACAGTATCGGTCCCTCCTTTGTAAATATAATCAATCATATAGTCAACAACTCTCATAGTTTATAATTATACTATCGTTACTCAAAAAACGACATAAAATTGGGCTTTTTCTTTATCATAAACTAGGCTTATTAGCATAGCTTACTAAGAAGTAGTCAGCTCTTTTAAAATAAACGGGGGCTTAGTGATAAATGAATGTAAATATGCAATATTGCAAATTAAGTTTGAAATTGTTAGAAGAACGTACGAATAAAAAAAATTTGATACAATTAGTCAATGATAAAAAGTAAATTAAATAACTTAATAAATTATGTTGTTTATCCGTACCTTTTTACTCTTAGAGCATTTCTAAGAAGTATTATAAAAGTAATATGTGCAGATAATTATAAATTTAGACTTAAATTAAATATAATTTCATTGGAAATTATATTTCTAACAAAAGCAACTTTTTATTTAATATCTGGCAAAAATAAAAGTACAGAAAATTTTCTTAATTATTCTGTAACTTTTCCCTCTTACTTAGAGTTTGTTTTATTATTTTGTGAAATATTTGGTGATCAAGAATACAAAATCACAGAAAAGATAAGTAGTCCAACAATAATAGATTGTGGATGTAATTGGGGGATGTCTTCTTTATATTTCAAATTTCTTTATCCAGAAGCAGAAATAACAGCTATAGATGCCAACCCCGAAGTTTTGAAATATTTTAGAAAAATATTAAATTAAACAAGCTTGCCAATATCAATCTTATTAATGGATTTTTGTCAGATAATGACAAACCACAGAACTTTTATGTTAATAAGGACAAAACAGGGTGGTCAATATCAAACACAGGAGATTCTGAATTTGGACCAAGATTAAATTTCAAGCGAAGCATAGTCAAATCTATTAAGCTATCAAAAAAAATCACATCTAATATCCAATTATTAAAGATTGATATTGAAGGATTTGAAACACAGGTAATTAAGGAGTGTTTTAAAAAACTTAATAATGTGGGAGAGATTTATATAGAATATCATAGATATATGAATAAAAAACAAAATAATATATATAGTCTTATAAATTTACTTAGAAAAGCAAAATTCAATATTAATATTGATGGCATTGCTATTAATAGCAATAAAAAAGTTAAATTTGAGGTTAATTCAAAAAAACCTCTCATGATAATTCGTGCGCGTCGTTAAAGAGAGAAACCTTCTATCTTTACTTCCAACGAGGACTCTCATTATCGATAAAAATAATCTAGTGGACACAGTCCATCAGAGTTGGAAACAGATTGAAGAATATATTTCCCAATCGTTTAATAAACTGTAACAAAGATGCTTAATTTTAATATAAAACCTGTTTATCCTATCACATAGAGACATTTAAACTAAAATAGAATAAGAACTCTATGAAAAAATTATATATCGTTTCTAAATATCCTCCTAGTAATAATAATCGAAACAATATAAATTTGGCATTAAAAGAACACAAATATAAACAAGCGCTTTGTTTCGATTAAGGAGTAAATAG
>CAYIVY010000132.1:0-3090 GCA_964366945.1 uncultured Gammaproteobacteria bacterium | reverse complement strand
TTTCTTCATCTATAAAAGAGCGAGTAAATTTTCGAAACATGCTGTCTTTTGATTCACCTTTTCTTTTTATTACCAAAACCATAAATTATACGCCTCCTTCCAATATTAATTTTTACTGTTATTCTATTATATACTTTTTATTACTTCAATGATTTTGTTTAATGATAGTGATGTTGGGATAAGTTTTGGATTACCTGATGAACCGTTGAGTAACATATGCCCTGAAATATGAAAAAACCAGCTGCCTTTTTTATCAATTTTTAAAATTTTTTCATATATTGGACGTAAGCTTAATTTTTGATCAGGCAATGTTTTTATACGTGTAAATCCTACCTCGGGATGACGTCTGATAACTAGAAAAAAACCTTTTTTTAAGGCTAATTTAATTGTTTCCTCGTTGTTTGTTTCAATTGCCAGAGATTTACCAAGGTATGATTTAAAAACAAATCCGTTTGCAATCTCCTCTTCGGCTTTTACTTTGTTTTTAAAGACAATTAGGACAGCTTCTAATAACTGAAAAATAATTTCGACCAGTTTTGCTTCTTCGCGATTAATAACTTTCAATCCATCAATCAGTTGGCGTATCATAAAGTCGTAAAGGTCAGAGTCAGGGTTAGTATAAAAAACTTCCGCAAAGTGGTCGGTAGCGTTTACATACTCAACAATTCTTTCTATTGGTTTAATCTCTTTTGACGGGATTAAATCCTTACCAATTAAATATTTATATACAAGTTTAGTGGCTGATAAGTATTCGTTGGTTTGATGATGGTCAAATTTACCAAGGCCCGTATCAACATGAATAATATTTTGATCAATATCTGGCAATTGATCGTCTAGTGTCGTCCCTGATGGAACAAATTTTATTTGGGCGTCATTCCAATCGGTTAAATATTTTTTTATCAACCAAACGGATGCTAGCGCATCTAGGTCTGGAGATAGATGAGTAACTATTGTTTTCATATAAATTTATTGACTATTTCTTCTAATGAAAGTAATTTTGCTTCTTTTTCACTTCTTCGCTTATATTCAACCTTATCCCCTGTTCTTTTTGAAACTACTAATCGAACTGGAATTCCAATCAGATCGCAGTCAGAAAATTTTGCACCAGCATTAGTGTCTACCCTATCGTCAAATAATACTTCAAGGTTGTATTTATTAGTCAGTAGCTCATAGAGATTAAAGGCTTTCTTTTTAACTTCTTCATCTTTCAAGTCCAGTCCAATCAAGTTAATTTGATAAGGTGCAACTGAATCCGGCCATATAATTCCCTTTTCGTCATTAAGTTTTTCAACGATGGTGGCCATTGTTCGACCAATACCTATTCCATAACAACCCATATAATAAGGCTTCTCTTTTCCGTCTTGATCAATAAAGTTAGCGTCCTCCATTTTTTTTGAGTAATAATAACCAAGCTGGAAGATATTACCAACTTCAATTCCCTGTTTTTCAATAAGACGCTGTTTTCCGTCTATGCTCATATATCCTTCTTTGGCAAGAGCAATATCTCCTTCAAGGTCAGCTTTATAGTCTCTATCAATATTTATATTAAATAAATCCCTATTTTTTTTATTTGCTCCCCCATATGCATTTTTTATGGTTCTTAGAGACCTATCTGCTACAACCAGAAAGTTTATGTTTTTATCAATAATTTCTTTTATTTTAACTGGAGAGATAAATCCCGGTTCAGAATGTATTTTATTTCTGATTTCATTATCCGTTGCATGACGAAGTTCGATTGATCCACAGACATGTTTTAATTTTATTTCATTTACATCATAGTCGCCTCGTATGATAGATAAAATAAATCTGCCTTTTTCATCGACAAACAGTACATCTTTTATCTGTTGCCAGAGAGGCTTTTTGTGAAGTTTTACCCCATCCTCCATGGTGGTGCCGCGAATCGCCGAAACCTCCTGAAGTGAGAGTAATTCTTCATTAAAATTTTTATTTGCTGGAATAAATACCGCTATATCTTCATGAGCCGCATAAGTGCCATCAGGAGTAACTAAGTATTTACTTTCTCCTATCTTTGAGTCAACAACAAATTCATGACAATAGTCGCCGCCAATATAACCATTATCTGATTCAACAACGACGGTCTTTAATCCTAATCGATCAAAGATTTTTTTATAAGTATTCCACATTTTTTTATATTCTTTTTTAAATTGTTTTTCGTCCGTATCAAAGGAATAAGCATCTTTCATGATAAATTCCCGGACACGCAATAATCCCCCGCGAGCACGTAATTCATCTCTGAATTTAGTCGAAAATTGATAGATATTAAAAGGCAGATCTTTATAACTAATCTGAAATTTGCGAACAACATCAACAAACATTTCCTCGGCCGTTCCTCCTAAGGCGAAATCCGCTTCTCGCCTGTCTTTTATGGTCATCAGTTCAAATCCGGTCGTTTTAGTTCGATTGGTTTCTTTCCAAAGTTCCAGGGGATGAAGGACGGGGGAAATCATTTCCTGTGCACCGACTCTATCCATTTCCTCTTTAATTATCTTCATAATTTTTTGTTGAACTATTTGACCTAAGGGAAGAAAAAAATAACGACCAGCAGCTGATTCGCGGATAAAACCCGCCTGATGAAGTAGTTTATAAGAAATCATCCGTGCTTCTTTTGGTGCTTCTCTAACCGTTTTCCCAAAAATTTTTGAATAAAGCATAACTGTCTAATTATAGTATAAAAAATTATTAATCGTTGGAAAAGTCATTATTTAATATATCAATGTTTTAGAAACATTGAGATGAGGATATCTATTGATAAATTTATCTTGATATAACAACCTTATAGAATGGTTTTGTAGGTTATAAGCGATTGACAGAATATTTAATATTAAATATTCTTGTTTTAATCTATTGATTAATTGAAACATATGGCAAGAATTTCTAAAAAACTAATCGATGAAAAGATATTAATTAAAATTTACAGACTTTTTTATGAGGTTTTTTCTCGATATGAAAGTCAGGAAGATTTCTTATTAATATTAGAAGATATTCTTTCCCCAACAGAAAAGATTATGATCGCCAAACGAATCGGAGTCATTTATCTCTTGATCAAGAAAGTTGATTATCGTGATATTT
>CAYIVY010000131.1:0-3107 GCA_964366945.1 uncultured Gammaproteobacteria bacterium | reverse complement strand
CTTCCGATCTATAACAATTATTTTGATTATTTGCCGTTCATGGGGTTTTTTCTATCAAAGGCAGCTGATGTTCTTAGAGAGTGCGATGCTAATGAGGGTATTATGTCTGATCAAGGGGAATATCGTGATAAGAATTTTATTAAAATAGTAAAAAAAGATTACCAGGCGGTTTTGTCCGCGCCGGGTGGTTATTGGACAAACGATATGCCTATTCCCTACATTGTTTTTGAGAACAAATCTATAATGCCGTGCTACGGAGGGGAACAATTTCAGAAAAGCATTTATTCACAAGAAGGAATTCCGTTACCTTTTTGTAAAAACTTAAATATTTCAATGAGAAAATATTCAAAATCTTTCTTTTTTCAGAATACATTATTTCTTATGTCTATTTTCGGAGCGATGAGGAGGTCCTTTTCTTTTCTTGATAATGAAATAGCGATAAGGACAAGCATATATTCACTAATAAAATTTAGACATTATTATCTTTTCAAAGAGAGCGTGATCCAAAAGGATGATTTCACTTTAGCCGACAATTCCTTTAGTGTCGTAAGTGATAAAAAACTAATCTTTGAAGGGTTTCAATATTCTGCAACAGGAAAGCTAAAGTTATTTACAGTAGACGAGAAATATAGTCAAATAAAAATATTTTTAAACTATGAAAATTAGCATTGTGATTCCAACTTATGCGCGCCCAGACCTTCTTGATAGGGTCTTAGAGGGTATAATTCGGCAAACATTCCGTGAATATGAAATTATTGTTGTTGATGATGCTTCGGCGAAGGAAAAGGAATATCAAGCAGTTATTAATAAATATAGATCTCGATTTGAGGAATTTACATATTTAAGGAATTTTGAAAATAAAGGAGCTCCATTCTCTAGGAATAAAGGAATACGCGAGGCCAAATATGAATGGATTGCCTTAGTGGATGATGATGATGAATGGTTACCGACGAAGCTAGAGAAGCAAGTTGCAGAATGTGAGAAAGGAAATGAGAAATTAGGTATTGTTTATACGTGGGCTGATGCGATTAATGATAAAAAAGAAATTACTTTTCGGTATCGATCGAAAATTGAAGGAAATGCTATAAGAAATATATTGCATGACTGCTTTATTCCTTCTCCGTCAGTTTTGGTCCGTAAAAAGGCAATGCTAGATGTTGGGTTATTTGATGAAACATTTCCCAGCTGCCAAGATTGGGATATGTGGACAAGGATATTTCTGAAAGGGTATAGTTGCCGTGTTATTCAAAGCATTGAATCTTTTCATTGCCACCATCAAGGCTCCTCTATTGGAAAATCTGAAAAAGCCCATGTAGGGTATTATAAATATTATACCAAACATTTAAGTGCGGCTTTTATGCATGACAAGGCCCTTTGCTTGAAATATATTTATAGAATCTTAAAAATTAAGTTATATCAAACGGTTAAATAAAATGCCCGTCAAAATTAAATTCTTTTTAAGCACTATATTATTAGGCATACTCTTTTATGTGCCCAATGATGTTTCATTGTCTTTGCCAATCTTTATTTGTTTTATTCTTTCTTTTTTTTATAAATTTAATATTCAAAAAGTAAAAGTAAGTATTGGAAGCCCTTTTTTTAGCTTATTTTTTATTGTTTTTTATGCTTTAGTCATTATTTTATTTCAACGAGATACTGATATTTTTTTTATCAAAACTTTAATGAAAATTATTATTATTGCAACAGGTATTAAAGTTATGATTGAGATCTTTCACTTAACTTTTTATCAAAACCTTCTTAGTGTTTGCACGGTTCTGATGTTCAATGTATTTATTTCACTAATACAGTACTTTAATTTGTTCGGTTTGTCCCAGTGGGCGTTGAGTTTAAACACAATTTTTATTAAACATGAAATTTATTTCAAAGAGTTTAGGGCGATGGGATTGCTGGGAGGATATGATTCAAATGGGATCATAATGGCGTTCTCCTTTCACATTCTTTTAATATTGGCTCTAAATGAAAACAACGTTTTCAGAAAGAGGGCTTTTCTCGGATTCAGTCTTTTGAATCTTTTGGCAATTTTTATTGCATCTCGCGTTGGAATTCTTGCCGCTGCACTTGGAACTTTCTTGTTGCTTTGCCAGATGAAAAAGAAACTTTCGCAAAAAGTCGCTCCGTATGCCCGGTTGATTTTTCCAATGATTATTATAATAAGTTGTTTGTATTTTTGGGGACCAAAAAGCACACAGCTCTCAACATTAGAGTTCATTTTTGAGCCGTTTATAAAATACAATAAATATGGAGAGTTTTGGACTCAGAGCACAGATGGTTTATTGAAAGAGCACTATAAACTTCCCCGAGATTCGAAAACATTAATTTTTGGCAATGGATATGACAATGCTAATCCTGTTTACGGCGCCAATACAGATGTTGGTTATTTACAAATAATTTTTGGGCTAGGCATTATTGGGCTTGTATTTATTATTGTTGTCTATTTTTATTGGGCTAAGATTATTCGAAATAATATAGCAAGATCACCACCGGGATTGTATCAGGACATGAACTATTTCAGTCTCAACTATATTATTATCATTTTTATTAACTCTTTTAAAGGCCCGTACTTTCTTGCGTATACTTTAATTTATTTGTTTAGTTTTACTTTTTTGCTTTCATTGAAATTTAAACCTGAATATTGTCCTACAAACAGCCATGGAAATGAAATCAAATAATAAGATGAATTTAATTGAAGGGGTAAGTGTGATAGTTTGTTCTTTGAATAGAGCTAACATATTCAGGAAGTTATATAAAGCTATTTCCGAAGATGCTTGTGTTAGGGAATTTATTTTTATTAATGATGGGAGCACTGAAAGCTATACTCAAATTGTGGATGAGATGCAGAAGTATTTTGGCAAGCGCGGCATTCATTTTATTTATTTAGAGAATGAGACATCTAGGGGGGCGCCATTTTGCCGAAATCGTGGGTTGAGACACATTACTTCTCGATATGTATTTTTTGTTGATGATGATATGATTTTCGAGGAAAGATTTTTAGGAATTCTATATGAAGGAATAAAAAAGCGAAAGTCTCAAGCCGTGGGGCCGCGTATTTACTATTTAACGAAAGCGGAATATTTTAAAAAAAACTA
>CAYIVY010000130.1:0-3203 GCA_964366945.1 uncultured Gammaproteobacteria bacterium | reverse complement strand
ACTTTAAAAATCGAATCTCAAAATAGTATTCCCGTCGGAGACAATGTCATAATTTAGACATGTATGATTTTACATAATTCCACATGATTTCACATCATACCACATTACACACATATCACCAAATAAAAAATCCTTGCATTTTTATACTGCTAAAGGTAACTCCCGTGAAGACGCCCAGAAATATGGCACGGTAGAAAAACTCTCTGTATACAGGTAGGATATAAATTAAAAGAAATGATGCGCCTGCCGCAATTCTTAGGGTAAGGGAAAAAGAAACAGCCCCTTTATTACACAATGAGATATGTTTATTCATCCATTCGTAGCGGACATTGATCCTATCTCGTGGATAATATGATTATGCACATCAAAAAAACTTCCTCTGGCGATGTTGATCTTTTCCCCAGGATAATTCAACGCCAAGATGATCTGATATGTAATCCAATTAAAGAACGAAACCTGAGCAAGGATTGAAGCTTTATCGCCAGCCCAATTAACCGTTACAATATGCCCCAACCTTCTTCTGCTAGAGCTCATTTCGTCAGCCAATATAGACTTATCAACAGCCCTTACTAAAAGATCGCCATTCCTCTTACCTGTTAGTATAAATTCTCTGATAGGGTTAAAGGACTCCTGCAAAACAAATTCTGACCCCAGCCAATATGCCAAATAGTTAAGCCCTATTTTGGCCACAGCTCTCATTATCGTTTGATCTATTGTTCCTTCTACGTTAGAGAGCCATGTTGACTTCTCCTTATCAGGACAATCAAACTCTCCTCCTGCTCGAAAACTATACCCTCCTTTTTTTAAAATATCATCTACACTTGTGGGATTGGAGCCCAAAATAATAATCCCTTTGGAATGCCCTAGGTTGTAACGACCTATGGGCAGAGATTTAACTGGCGGTATACCATCTAATAAAAAATACTCATAACCCGAATCGTCAGTTTTGAGAAAACCGACTTGAGGCAGAGGCTTCAACAAAATTCTTTTTTCTTGCTCAGAATAATATCTATATGCGTACGAACCTCGAAAGAAACCTTCTGCTATTTTAATAATTAGTCTACTTTTTTTACCTAGAGACTTGAACTCGTCGGCTTTCTTGACCTGAAAATTATACCGCTGCATCCCTTCTATAGTATCTCTTGCCAAAGAAATCTCTAACGCGTCTCCAAAAAACTGGTTACAATCCTCACAAACGATATCTAATAAAACTAAATTATTCTTAAAAACACCAAAAGATTGAGGAATAACATGCTCAACCCGTTTTGGACTATCTTTATCATCCAAACAATAGATACAACGCATTTTTACAAGGGATGTATAACTTTTAGACAGAATTGTTCATCTATGTAGGTATTTTTTAATTGTTATTTTTCTTAATGTTGCACTTTATTCCAAAACTCTTCTTTCACTGATTCCAACAACGAGTTAGTTAATTTCTCTCCATAAAGCTTCTTACATATGGTCATAAAATTATCTGCTGGAGCTGAACGTAAATCATCAAAAATCTTGCCAAGAGATATTGTAAATGACAATTTTTCAAACAACTCTAAATCAAATATGCTCATGATATGAAAATTTTCAAACCAGCTCTTGCTCTCTATAATGCTCTCTTCGAAACAAATATGCCTAATTAAATCCTCCCACGGTCGTGGGATATATAGATTTTGGTAAGTCAGCAGAATTTTCTTTATGCGCTTTTTAGAAAGATAACTGCCGAGATCGATCTTGTTTTCAACTATAAGCTTCTCAGTTGCTTCTAATTGCTTCACGCCACTATCAACAAAATGCTCTTTAGACCATTTTTTTAACTCATTTTGATCAAATACTCCTCTAATGTTTAAAGGCAATAAAGAACTCTTGCACTCAAAAATCAATATTTCTTTTTCTGTAACTACAATCCAATCGGCAATCTTACACTTTAATTTGTTCCCAATATCATCAAGACACAAAACTTTATCGCTACCATAATATGTCGTTAATATCTCACCGCAATACTTTCCGAAAATCTCGCCCCAAAAATTAACAAAGTCTTGCTTATTGGTATCTTTTGATAGAAAGAAATCCCGAAGCCCCCAGTAAACTCCATCAACGATCTTCGTCATCATCAACCTGCTATTAGCTAATAAGAAACCCTTATCGGTAAATCGATTTGCAGAAGAATTTAATTTTACTATTGGATATCTACCTAATATATTCAATCGATATTTTTCAAATCCTTTTGGAACTTTCGCATTGACTTGATCATGATCTTTACGGATTGTATCTATATCAGCAGAATTAATCTTCAAGAATTTATCTAATTTATCATTAACTAAAATATCCTTGAGATCATTGATACAATGATTCACAAAATAATCTTTATTAAAAAGCGGATCACTATTAAACCCAACAGAATTTATGCACCAAGCTATCCAATAATATTCATCTATATTTAATCCACACCATTCTAAAAAGGCGCTGTTTAAATCGAACGAATTGCAATAGCCACCTCTTCTGCTAACTTCTTTAACCAAATAGTACCCTCGCGCAAAATGATAAAAACCGATTTCTTGAAAAGGGAGCTGCTCCTGTGAAATTCTGCCTAAAATATCTAAAAGAGTCGGCTTTTCTAGTCTTTTTTCTTCTAAGTTATTGTACCAATTGCATAAAAGTAAAACATCATTATATGAAGGACTCTTCCCCCTAAAATCATTAGAGCTAATTACCAGTTGGGAACTCAAAAAAGCTAAGGCAAATTGGCTTATGATTGTTCTTCTTTTTATTAACCCAGGGTCATCAAATTCCACTTCCCGAATTATCTGATTATTTTTCTCAAGATGATAACTTAATCGGGACAATTGAATAATGGCGGGGGTTAATGTAAATCTTCTCAAAAATTGAACAAACTCATCAAAAGGTACGCGATCTTTCATTTTTTCTATATTGGATTTATTGTGTTCATCTACATAAATAACCTTCGCTAATCGTATTACACCAAGTGAAGGTTTTTCTTTTTTAACGTCCGGGATTTATCCCTTCCAACTCGGGACGATTATAATCTTCTTATGAGGTTAATTTATCACAACCGCTTATTTTGTCAATGCATTTTGATATCCGCTATTGGGAATGATACCATAGATCGTTACCCCCTTACTTATAGAAGGAGGTTAATAAAGCTTCTTTGTATAAGTAAAAAGGGTTTTGAAAAATTAAAGACGGCT
>CAYIVY010000129.1:2891-3210 GCA_964366945.1 uncultured Gammaproteobacteria bacterium | reverse complement strand
CAATTTTCTCGAGTTCCTCAGTACCCATATCGATATTCTGCACTAACTCCAATAAGGTCTCTTCGCCTTCACCAACCACACAGTAATCAATCACCGTCTCTTTTAATGTTTCAAAAGGAAGGGCAGTAGCATGAGGGCCACCTGCAACAATCTTTTGAAAATGATTCGCTTTCTTTATTTCAGCTGCCAACAATGATACCGAATGGTAATTTGCAGTATTTGTATATATTCCCACCAAATCTGGAGTGTCCTTCATAAGATTATCTATAATTTTAATTATAGATAATCTCAACACAGGTGCATCTATAATGTTAACTTT
>CAYIVY010000129.1:0-2881 GCA_964366945.1 uncultured Gammaproteobacteria bacterium | reverse complement strand
AGAAAATTTTTACCGCTTTTTACATATTTTGATTTAACTTTATATCCATTTTTTATTAGATAGGCCGCCAAATGGCACAAACCCACCGGAGGTTGAAAAGAAGCCAATTTACTATATTTCCCATAAATATCCTCAATAGAAATCGGAGTATTAATCAATAAGACTTTTGTTTTTTTCATCTTTTTATTATTGAGATTCAAATAATCTATTTTTTATAAGCAATATATCTGAACAAATTACCGGGAAAAAGAAATTTATACCCTGCGTCCATCAGTTGTTGTAACTTTGGAAGATTTTCCAAATTTTTTCTTTTAAAAAAAGTAGTATACTCCTCATACACAACGATAGTACAATTCCTCAGGTTTCTTTTTAAAAAATCTTTACCATTAAATCCCACTCCTTTGGCAACAATTTCCCGGTTTTGCTCAAATGGAGAATGCCACTCAACAATTTGCTGAATTTCCTCTCTATCCACTGAAGGAAAACCAGGATAAGCTTCTTTTATTTTTTGGTTGAAGTTCGCCACCAATTCCCCAGGAAACGCTACATTTCCACCAACAATTTTATACAAGCGAGCAGCAAATAACGCCAAAGGATTATAGGTGAAATGAATATTGGGTTCATGCCCTCCCATAATATAACCACCAGAAACCAGGAAACTATCGAGATGACACAGTATTTTTCCAGGATCAGGGAGATGATGCAGCACAGAATTCAAAGCAATCAGATCAAAAGTTTCCCCTTTTATCTCATCAAGGGATTGGACAAACCAAACATTGGGAACACCGTTCAATTTCAATTTCGTTATACCAAGCATTTCTTTGGAAGTATCCAAACAAACCAATTTTTGGTATGGGATCTTACTATTTAATAGAATTTGGCTGACGAAACCAGTTCCGCACCCAAAATCCAGAATTTTCTTTGGTTCACGGTTTTCTTTCCCATAAATTTTTTTAAGATGTTCCAGATACCATTGGTAGTCACCCTCCATAATTTCCGGGTGAAAATCATCATAGATATTTGCTTCCAGATCGTAATATACTTTGTTAAACAGGCGGGAGACCGTCTCCTGAGTTTCTTTTGAATCGATTTCATTAATCGCTTCCAACAGCACCCTCCCTTTTGAGTGTTTAGGATATGCCACTCCAAGGAGATAACAAACTGTCAACCCAATATCCATTATTGAAAAGTCACCCGATACTTTACGGCCTTTAGCAATCCCTTTCCCTTCAATGATAAAAGGGACATATTTTTCGGTATTAAACATGAGATAGGAATGGTCTATGTTATACATGCCGTGATCGGAACATAAGATTACCGCCGTATCATCAGCCTTAATATCATCTCTCAACCAGTCAACAAGTTTTCCTATTCTCTGATCAACACGTCGCAATGCATCTTTATACTTTTGCGAATGGCTTCCATACGCATGTCCCAAAAAGTCGGCTTCACTAAAATCCAAAACAAATAGCCGAACATCATTCCTTGAGAGAAAGTCCTCCATAAACCAATCTATCATCACTTCATCGCAACCATAAATTGAGGTTGTGGGAAGAGAAACAATTCGGGTATGCCACTCGTCTTTGGAAAAGTGTTTTACATGCATGGAACCATAAAGGATAGTGGAAGCAATGTCCGGAAGACCCTGGACACGAATGGATTGTCCAAAGTTGTTATTTTTAACACCGTGGACAGTCGGTGGAGTAGCAGTAAGGATACTGGCAAATGCCGGATTAGTGAGAGCTCGGTAAACTGTTTGGGCTCCGTTTTCCACACTCGTTCCTTCCTTTTCCAACCGCCGGGCAGCAGGCAGATCCAACTCCTTGAAATAATCCATCCTGCATCCATCAATATTTATGAGAACCACTCTTTTGAAATACCCTTTATCAGGGGGGGGGATTTTCATAAATTTTGACACAAAAGTCCGTGGCTTAAAAAATCGTGTAATACCCGCTGCTATCATGAGGCTAAGTAAGGCAATCACTGAGTTTGTTATTGGCAAGCTTGCGGCTGACTGAGAGGCCAAAAGGCTAAGACACAGTGTCCAGGAAAAGAACAGGCTAATAGGGACCGAAACCGTTGTAGGCGCTATAGTTGTCAGGGAATTATAAATCTTTACAAAAGCGATCTTTATATCCCTTCCAACGATGGAGTCCGGCAAACCCATAAAAAGAAACTGGGTAGCAATGGTAATTACCAGGCAAACAAAACAGCTATATAAACCAATGGATATTGGAAAGTCGAGTAAAAAGAAAATTGAAAAAAAATAGGGAAGAGTTAGTGGAATAAAAAGTGGATAGAAATCCGACAACCACAAGCAGAAAATGGAGACAATGCCAAATGTCAAGAGCCATTGAACAGAGAAGTTTCCTTTAGTACAGATAAAGGTCGCTAAAAAGCCTGCGAAAATAAAGAAACTGTCAATGGTGTTAAAGAAATAAAGCAAGCGGACACATACACTCTCTATTTTTTCATTATAAAATCTTTTAACAATTTTCAAAATCATCTATTGCTTGAAATAATCCAACGAAGACCAAACTGCAAAAAAGTTATAACTATACCGCCCAATGTGATTATTGTAATCCACTATCGGACCTTTAAGAATACCAAACTTATGGGGAGCTATTATAACATTACTTTGTTAAAAACCGCGCATAAGAAATATTGCTTATTGACTTAGCACACCCAACTAAAAATCTTTATTCATTTATTCTAACCAGGCCTTTGGCATACTTTTCATGATCTCAATACCGTCAAACTTCTTGCTTTTTTTGGCGCCGACTTGTTTTACCCATTCAGCCATTTGTCGTATTCCCTCCTGTAGTGGTATCGTAGTTTTATAACCCAAAAGATCTTTTGCTTTTTTGTGATCGGAATAGGC
>CAYIVY010000128.1:0-3259 GCA_964366945.1 uncultured Gammaproteobacteria bacterium | reverse complement strand
CCATTAAGATTAGAGGTGATTTAAATGAAAAAAATTTATGATATAATAAAAAAGCTTTATTACTTATTCAGACCTATGGAACATTATATTCCAGAAAATGAAGTGAATCTTCATAATCAGATTGTTCAAGCGTCTTTTAATACATATCTACCATTAACAAGCCAGGGTTTTCAAGTTACACCAAATCCACTTGCTAAAAATAAAACGAGTGTTGGTGGTCTTAATAAAGTATATCCTGATATTGTAGTTTGGCGACCAAATCAAGGGGCTGTAAATAAGGGTACCGCTGTTGTTTCTGAAGTGATAGAAACTCCTGGGAGCGTTAATTACAATAGAGAACTTTGGAGGAAACTTGGTTCTATAAATTCAATGGAATTTACCTTAATTGTTCCAAGTGAGCAAGCAACTAATGTAAAAAATATTATACAAACAGAAAATATAGGGGTGAAAAGATTACAGACTTATATACCAAATTCTAATGGAACTGTTAGCTTTTATGATATACCACTTGAATAAATATGGCACTCATACCAAAATCAAAAAAAGATCAAAGTAAAAATTTAATTAAGAAACTAAAAATATCTGACATTGCATATTCTAACTTTTGGGAGCCAAAATATGCAGAAAGATCACCTGATGATAAAAGAGAAGATATAGCAAAAATGCTTTTGTGGGGAATTTTTTTATTATTTTTATTTTTATCATCTATACTCGCTATACTGGTTTTTAATAATAATCAAAATGCTACTCTATTTAAAGATGTTTTTTTGACATATACAGGAATTGCTTCTGGTATTGCTGTAAGTATTGTTAGTTTTTACTATAAATATGAAAGTAAAAAATAAACTAAATATAGAAATAAAAAAAACCGTTTTTTTAATTTGCTTAAAAAAGCGGTTACAAAAATATCCTACACGATAAACATTTGAGTTATTTACTTTCTAGTACTTTAGGTGATGATTGTTTTAATAATTTCTTCTGCTCTTTTTCTAACACTTTGATATGCTCTTCTGGTGGTAATTTTTCGGGAGGAGTCCCACCGATGTCCTGTATAGATTTACGGACTTTATGTCCAACTAACCAATGAGTATATGTGGCCTTTCCGCCTCCTTCGATATTTTCTTTTTTAATTTTTTCATCAGTCTGTGTTATTCTAAATAAATTTGCAGCAAGTTCTGTAGAACCAGCTCTGTCTAAAATATCATCTTTACCAATTCTTTTTTCTTCTTTTATTTTAGAAATATTCATTCCATATAATCCCAAGTAACCTTGATTATTGAAGTGGGCGAAATTAGTTACTCCCGCTTTTTGTGCTGTTGCGAACAATTTTTTATTATGAGTTTTGATATCACCTCTCAAAAATAACCTCTTTCCTTTGCTGTCCAACCGTTCAAATATTTCTTGTTTTCTTGTTTGTAAAGCAAAATATGTTTGAGCTAAAGAAATTTCTTTTTTACTTGAGTCACCATTTTGCGCTATAAGATAACAAGCATATCTAGATAATATATAGTCTTCTATATTGCGAATTGTTTCTTTTTCTGTCCCTGTTGCAATTTTTATCATTTTGAGTGTATGCGCAAAATGATAATTTATTTTTTGCCCTGAATTACTACAAGATAATTCAGCTCTTTTTATTACATTTTCAAAATCTCTCCAATTTTTATATCCAAGTAAGGGCATTAGTTCCCTTGCCGTCCAAAATTCAATATTATGTTTATTTATTTTTTTAACTTCCTCAAAATTTTTGTTTGGATAACTTAATGCTACGTCTGCCATATTTAAACTTATTTTAGTACTAAAAATGATGACATTCAATATCAAATATAAATTAGAAATCTAACAGTTAAGCATATGAAAGTTAAAAGTGTGATTGATTTAGTTACAATGAAGAATTGCTTAAAAATAAATTAAATTCTGCCTGATAAATTAAGTTTAAATCTTACCTATTTCTCCTCCGAAAATGCTGTTCCGCCTGAAGTCTACCGTTGTTTCTTGGATCTGGGCGCAGCAATTTTTTTTCTCTTGCAATTGGATGTACAGTTGCACTGTCAATCTGATCTAATCTCTGTATTTCCTCTTTTCCGTTTTGCACAAATGTATCATACAATGAAACGTCATTTAAACTATCAAACATATCGTCATACTTGTCACTAAGTCTAAGTGTCTGCGCAAATACTTGTTCAGGCAAACCAATATTATAAGCAGAACCAGTAAATTTAGTCTCGATAAAAAGATTCAAACCTCTTATATCTATAGGATCCTGACCTGGAATATTGCTTAATATGTGGGGTAATCTCATCACAATGGAATTAGGATCGTTTGGGTGCGGCCGAAAATCATGCGGAACATTAATATGAATACCGTCTGGAAGAACAGCTGTAATTTTTATCTCATCTCCAAATCCATTCATGCGTAATGCTTGAATATTTTCAAGTGGCTGACCTGCAACCCTGTTGATCGCAAATGCAATCGGAGTTATATAATCGTAATCCCCCGTATCTATACGTTGTCCAATCATAAAATTATTAATACTTACACCAACTGGAATTTCTGCATCGGATTTCGAACTTTCCAGGAGATTTACAGTCACCAAGTCGCCCAAAACATCATTAAATATTATCAAACCCTTGTCAGTGGTATTTTCATCAAAAATAGCACCATTATGTTTAAGAATTGCATCAAAAGCCTCTAAAATTTTATATTCAGCCATTCCGTGTTTTATCATGAGCGAAGCCGTTAGCGCGGCCATTGCCTCATGTGTCACCTGATATTCCTGACCAGTCGGTGGAATAATAATTTTGAGTAAATCGGCCTGGGCCATATAACGCAAAAATGATTGATTATTGCGAGGAAGAACTACGCCAAATGCTTCCTGCTGGTGCTCAATTCTTTCTTTCAAAATATCCTGTGGGACAAATTCTGGATAAATTAATGACATCTTACTTTCAAAATATTGACTATGAGCCTCTTCAAGCATTCTGAGAATGCTTGGACTATCAGATCCTATCTGACTATGAATTGTTTCGATAGGCCAACTAAAGATGACGTGGGCTAATTCATTAAATAATCGTGAGTTTCTATTATCTCTATCTTGATCATTCACTTTTGGATGTACTGGATTATTATATGTAATCACAGTTGTTGCGCCATCAGCAACAGTCGGATGAATGGATCCTGTCTGAGGAGAACCAGCTATAAAATCTACTAGAAGTCATCTCCAAACCTTGACAAATAGACTGTTCTAATAGTAATCTCAAGG
>CAYIVY010000127.1:0-3281 GCA_964366945.1 uncultured Gammaproteobacteria bacterium | reverse complement strand
GATTTCCCTTTATTCTTTTTGCATACAAAACCGGTATTCTTCTGGTTGCTTCGTTGATAAATACAATTGCCGCAATAACGACCAAGGAAAGGGCCAGAAAGATAATTATATTAAAAACAAGTTCTTGATTAAATATGGCAGCGGTTTGGCCTAATAACACTGGTAATCCCCCAACAATACCAACAAAAATTAAAAGCGAAATGCCATTGCCTAAACCAAATTCGGAAATTAATTCGCCAAACCAAACTAAAATAAATGTTCCCGCCACCAATGTTAAAATAAAAGAAAAAAATTCTAAAGGTGTCAAAACTCCTATTACTTTTTGGTTTTTTAGTAACATAAAAATTCCTATCGCCTGAACTATTGTTAAGGGCACTGTCAACATTCTCGTATACTGGTTTATTTTTGCCCGTCCATATTCACCTTCTTTTGATAAGTTCTCCAAATAGGGAAATATCATGGTCAACACTTGCAAAATAATTGAAGCATTAATATAAGGATTAAGACCTAAAGCCATGACGGAAAAGTTTATCAAGGTGCCGCCGGAAAACATATTTAACAACGAAAGAAATTGGTTCTGTGAGAATAAAGATCGTAATTTTACTAAATTAATCACTGGTACAGGTAAAAAAGCAAATATTCGAAAAGCCAAAAAAATAAATAGTGTAAAAAAAAGTTTTCTTTTTAGTTCGGGATCCTTAAGAAGGACGTTAATTTTTTCAATTATTTTTTTAATCATTTTTACGATTCTACTTGTCCGCCTAGTTTTTCAACGGCTTCTTTAACTTTTTTAGAAACAGATAATTTAATAATTAATTTTTTCTTTAACTGACCATTGGCTAAAATTTTTATCGGTAGACTTTCTTTTCCATTTGTTATAATTTTTTCTTTGATTAAAGTTGCTCTATCTACCACTGAATCATCAGGTAAGATGTTTAATTTTTCCAAGTCAATTATAAAGGCCTTTTCTTTGATTGAATTATTTTTTCCTTTTCCTCTTAAAAGAGGAAATTTTTTAACAATTCTTCCTTGCCCACCTTCAAAATGAAGCGGAATACTTTCCCGTGCTTTTTGATGCCTTGTTGTTCCTCTCCCAGACTTTGATCCTTTTCCGCTACCAAACCCACGACCAAGGCGCTTTTTCTTTTTAATATTTATTTTTGGTAAATTAGATAAAAAGTTACTCATATAAATTTAGTGCGTAACAAACTTAAAGCTTTCATAATTGCATAAGTGTTAACAATTTGATTCCTTGAACCGATAATTTTTCCTGAAGCATTCTCAATACCGGCTAAATCGAGAATTACTCTGGCAACACTCCCTACTTTTAATCCCGTTCCTTCTGGAGCCGGTTTTAATAATATTTTTGCGGCTTTAAACTTAACCCTCACTTCGTGGGGAATGGTTTTATTTCGAATTGGAACGTTAATCATGTGTTTTTTTGCATAACTAATTGCTTTTTGAATCGCTGGTGGTACCTCAAGAGATCTGCCTAAGCCGATGCCAACTTTGCCTTTTTTATCACCAACAACAACCAATGCAGAAAATGTCACATAATTTCCACCTGTAGTCTTTTTAGAGACTCTCCTTATCTTGACAACTTTCTCCTGATATTGTTTATCCTCTTGTCTATATTGATTGCTCATATTTTTAACCCCCCTTCTCTTAATCCTTCAGCTAAGGATTTTACTCTTCCGTTATAAGCATAGCTACCTCGATCAAATACTCCTGACTTAATTTTATTTTCAATAAGTTTTTTTGCTAATCCAATACCAATTTTTTTTGAATCATCATTTTTTTTACCTTTTTTGAAATTAACTTCTTTTTTAAGATCAAAGTTAGAAAAAAAGAATAAAGTTTTTCTTGTCTCATCATCAATCGCCTGAGCATAGACATAGCGATTAGAACGGAAAACTGATATCCTTGGTCTGACTATAGTACCTCTGATATTAGTGCTAATTCTTCTTTTTCTTCTTAATTTTCGATCTAAATTTATATTAGTCATATTTATAATTAAGCCGCTGCTCCAGCAGCTTTGGCTTTTTTACCCGGTTTAATTCTTAATTTCTCTCCTAAATACCGAATTCCTTTACCTTTATAAACATCGGGTTTTCTAATCATCTTTATTTGATAGGCTACTTGACCGACTAACTGTTTGTCGTGTCCAGCAACAGTGACCTTATTATTGTCTTCTACTTGATATTTTATTCCAGGCTGTTTCTTAAAAATTACAGGGTGAGAGTAGCCTATCTTAAATACCAAATCTTCTCCCCGCAATAGAACCGTAAAACCAGTTCCAACTACTTCTAATTTTTTCTCCCAGACTTTTTCCACCCCAACAACAGCATTACTAATTAACTGTCTATATAAACCATGAATCGATCTAATTTTTTTTTCATTATTTCTTCTTTTAATTGTTAAATTATTTTCTACCCTAACAAGAGTCAACTCTTTTGGCACAACAAATGACATCTCACCCTGAGGTCCTTTAATAAGAACATTATTACCCTCTATATTAAGGCTAACCACGGATGATAGTGTTACTGGTTTTTCTCCGATTTTAGACATACAATTACCAAAAACTAAATAATAATTCTCCTCCTAATTTTGCTTTTTTTGCTTCTCGATCGGTCATAATCCCCTTAGAGGTGGATAGTATTGAGTAACCAAATCCACTTAAAACGGGCTTTAAATTCTTATAAGAAATATAAAATCTCATCCCTGGTTTTGAATACACCTTAACGTCAGAAATGCCCGGCTTATCCTCTTCATAAGATAAATAAACCGTCATTATTTTTTTAATTTCTCCTTTGACTTCGTAGCCTTTAATAAATTTTAAACTAACTAATTTTTTCAAAACCGCCTCTTTATATTTAGAACAAGGCGAATCAATAGCTTCTTTTTTTGCCATATAGCCGTTTTTTATCCTAATTATTAGATCGATAATTGAATTTTCCATAGATTTTAGGTTGCCTCAACAACTTTTTTAGTAACTTTACCATGACTTCTAAAAGTGCGGGTGAGTGAAAATTCCCCTAAACGATGACCAACCATGGCTTCGGTTACAGAAACTTCTATAAATTTTCTCCCATTATGAACTCCAAACTTATGACTTACAAAATCTGGGGGAATCTGACAAGCGCGTGACCAGGTTTTGATGACAGTATTATCGTTCGTTTCTTTTTGTTTTAAGACTTTTTTTAATAATTTTTCATCTATATATGGGCCTTTTTTTCTTGATCTACTCATAGTGAAATTTTTTTAACTCCGGGAATATCTCC
>CAYIVY010000126.1:0-3285 GCA_964366945.1 uncultured Gammaproteobacteria bacterium | reverse complement strand
TGTAAACCAACCTTCCGAATCGACTTTGTATAAACTAAACCTACCTTTTTTTAGAATTAATTTAGCAAAACGTGGTGGTTTTTTATTGCTTGGCAGGACAAGATAGCCAACGTTGTAAAGATCATAGTGACTTGGATTTTCTTCGTTAAAAAATTGCTCAGCATCGGAGTTAGGTGACCAACTCTGGGGTAAAAAACCAATTATTGGAAAGCCGTCGTTGGACAAGGCCATATAAATCTGCGTGTCCCCTATTTTAAAATCTCTCCCCCAATTCCCAGGTCGTCCGGCGTAAACTCTGGCTGGAGGTAATTTTTTGATACTGTTAACTATTGATTGATAGTCGTTAATATTTTTTTGGTAATCAATATTTGATCTTTTAATCCAGGTATCGTTGTCTTTGGCATAATTGATAACCGGCTTTTCGATTAAATAAATTGACACAGAAATCAAAATTATTAATATAGCAACAAATAGATATTTAAGAATGCGAAGATGCCTTTTTTTATGAAAAAAATGGGATTGAGCATTCATAATTTTTAGTATTATTGAATATAAAAAATCACTTGCAATTAATAGCCCCACAAACTGGACCATAACAATAACCCGATGAAGATGATACTCGCTCATGCCCGGAATAAAATTGACCAACGGGCCTAAAATATCACGACCAACAAAAAGAATGAAATATAAACCTAGAAGTGATACCAAATAACGATTAATTTTATTTCTTGATATTAAACTCCAAAATAAACCACCTATTACAAAAATAGTTAAAAAAGGAAACCGAGCAAAATCAAAAAGGTCACTATTAGCCAGCCAGATTAATATTTGATTTAGTCCCCATGAGTTAAACTTCCAGATCGGATCCCACAGGGAAAAATTACGATATTTAGAAGTAAGGAAAAAAGGTAAAACAAAATATGCTAATGAAACTATGGTTAAAGATAAAAAAATCAAAATTCTCTTGCCGGTTTTTTTCCATGAATCTAAATACAAAATCCAAAATATTGGATAAGCAAATAACAATAGATAAAAAATACCAAAATGTGCCTGGGTCAGTAAAAAATTAAAAATTATTGCCTTTCCAAGATTTTTTCTGTTCTTAAGATAATTAATTCCGTAGGCAAAGGCTAATGGTAAAAAGAATAACGCCAGTAATTGAGAAATCAGTCCCCAACCGCGCCAAAGAAAGCTGGAAGAGTCTAAACCATATAGTCCGTCCGTAAAAATTGCCTGAGAAAAAAATGAAAAAATTAGTCCAAAGCCTGTTGGAAATCCTAAGATTCGTGCTCCCCAGAAGAAACTGATTGGTAACAAAATAAGCAACCAGGTTCTAATAATAACCACCAGTTTAAAAGCAGAAATTGGAATTATAAAACTTAAAAAAGAAATCAATGCTTCCGGTAAATGAGAGTAGTAAAAAGAGAGTGAAAATCCTTCCGCCCAACGTTCATTCCAACTATCCGAGATATACAATGGTGATAATTTACCGCTAAAAACATCTTGCCAGATATTTTTTTATTATTGACAATATTTTCATATGTTTATTATCACCTTATTAAAACCGGATTCAGCCAGTCTGCATGCAACCCATTATTACTATTTCCTTCCGCTTTGATTACTAAAGTCAATTTATTAATATTTTTTATTGAAACTACAATAGATTCCGGTAAATCATATTTCCCTTTAGGTTTAGATCTGTAAAGTTCACGACCGTCTCCTTGTATTATAAACACTGCTTTATTTTGGTCGCCCCCCTCCGTATCAATGCCAAAATCTGTAGAAAAATTAGAAAATCTACCTTCTAGATTATAACTAATGAGAGAATTTGCATGAGTGCCAATTCCCTGGTTATAAAAATAATAGTTATTGGATAGGCGATTCCAGTATTTAACTCCCCTGGCTGATTCAACTGTCATATTAATCATTGGTCTTAAATAGTCCTGTTGAGATTCAACTGGTGCAATCTTTGTTAAAGAGATAGGTTTTCTCAAAAGATAGTTATAATTTTTAATTATTAAAACTACAAAAAATAATATCAAAATGGCAGTCATGATTAAGAGATGTTTCTTAATAAAAATTGAGAAGTATCTGATAAAAATATAAGCGAAGATTGCTATTTGATAGATAGAGATAAATAGAGTCAATAGGCGGGTCAAATCTGTTGAAAATGGCCAATATACTTGGTCAGGGTAATTTAAAGCCATACTGATATACATATTAAATAATATTCCTAAGGTAACTGCTGACAACAAACCAATCGTATGAATTAATTTTTTTTCTATCTTAAAAAAATAAAATAGCATTACAAAGCCTAATAGATTAAATAAATAACGTTCGTGACTTTGTGTCAGAAGATGAAAGAAAGATAAAGTCACTAAGGCAGAAGATAGTATAAACTGCTTAGCATCTATGACACCTAACACAAGAGTCTTGTCAGAAATTTTCATACCGTCCAACCCTGAAACTAACCACCAACCATTAAAAGCATTAAGAGAATACTTTCGATAAATGTAGAGGTAGAATATTGGTGTAAAAATAATATTTTGCCACTTCATAAGCCAGGCAACAGTAAAGACAATTGAGGCTATGTTTGGCTTTTTGGCAATTTTTACAATGAAAAAGACAATGCCAATATCTGAAAAAATTACTACTAATTTAAAAAGAAAAAGATAGAGAATATTATTATCCATCCAATATTGATTTTGGTTATATGGGTCGGCGAATAGTTTGTAAATTCTCCCTATTAAATCAAGGATGTAGGCAAAGCCCGGTGGATAATTGTAGTTCGTATTATTGACCAACCAAATAATTCCTTTATCAGCTACAGCCAGCCCCCAACCCTTCCAAAAAGCAATGTCTGCTTTAAATCCAGGGATTGGTATTAAAAAGTAAACGCAATATAAAACCTAAAATAAGAAGTAAAAGATACATAAAGTTGAATTGATTCAAAAAATGTACGAAAGAATAAGAAACTAATTAACGTTAATTACTTGCATTTTGATAAGCCTGGACCTGGAGCAGGATTGGGTTGTTCGGAAAAATATCAAGAGATTTTTGTAAAAATTGCTCCGCCCTCTTTTTATCTTTTCCATGAAAGACTAAGATCTTGGCCAAGTTCTCATAAGCCAGATAGTATTGACCGCTATCAATAGATTTTTGGTAGTACTCGGCTGCTTTTTGATAGTTTTTTTCATGTTCGTAACTCGCCCCCAAATTATTCCAGTTGACCCACCAGTAAGGAGCTAGTTTTGTCGAAATTTCAAAGTATTTTTTTGCCTCTTC
>CAYIVY010000125.1:0-3342 GCA_964366945.1 uncultured Gammaproteobacteria bacterium | reverse complement strand
AAATCATTAAAAACGGGGCACTAATGTATTTTAAAACATTTTGTGGATAACTATATAATATGGCTTTGTGACCGCGTCATTCCCGCGGAGGCGGGAATCCAAGCTAAATTTACCTTATAAAATATCTTGGTAGAAATCTTTCCATTCAGGATTCTTTTCTTCAATAAGCCTGATCTTCCAGAGACGATTCCATTTCTTTATTTGTTTTTCTCGTTGGATTGCAGATTCTGGGTTATTATGTTGTTCAAAGTAAACCAGTTGATGGATTTCATATTTTTTGGTAAATCCGTCAACTTTTTTATTTTTATGTTCCCAGACTCGCTTGACTAGGTTATTAGTTACCCCAACATACAGAGTACCATTCTTTTTAGACGACAAAATATAAACACAATATATTTTATCAAACATGCTGATTTCTAATTATATAGATTTCCGATCAGGTCGGGAATGACAAACTGGGATCCCGTCCCTGCCTGTCCGGCAGGTAGGTTTACGGGGATGATACAGTTTTATCAAAGACCGTGAACTCTTACCTCAAATGTATTTACACTTTTACTTGTATTGTGGAAATAGGTGATGTAAAATTAACCACATGGGTTACTATTATCGTTGGGGCTTGGTCATTGGACAACCTGCATTTCAGAGTTTCTTGCAGAGCAATTATGCCTTGGGTTTGTCTGATCTCAAGCTTTTAAATCAAAAATCGCCATTTCCTCGATCGGATTTCTCCTGTTTACTTTGTGGCGTTGGAAACGCAAAAACAGCACAATCATTTATTGAGTTTGTGATCAAACGTAATCCAAAAGCCCATATCTTGATTATAGATCTTGCCACGGAACAAATTGAAGCAGTACAGCAATTAGTGCAGAAGTCCTTTAGTGAATATCACATTGAGGTTCGACAAATAAATGCTCTCAACTTAACTTCATGGCTCAAGCCTGGATCACTTGATTGGATTGAAACAGATGGATTTCTTGAGTTATTTTCTCCTGCACAACTAACAGAGCTGTTAAAAATTTGGTATAAATTACTGAAAAAAGACGGATTTATTACTATTCGTGAGCCAGCGAGTAATAGTTTTTTAGAGTCAATACTTGATATGTTTAGAGTATGGATAGGAAAGTGGTGGCTCGGGATCACGGTCTATATTTATACTTTAACTTACCTCAAAAAGTTATTTGCTAAATCTGGATTTTCGTTTGTAACCTTTCCCACAAAGGTACCCACATTCCGTAGATTTACCATGGTGAAGAAATGAATAAGTAGCAAATTGCTATTAAACTCCAGTTGTCAAGAGACCCTTTTAAACTGAATTCTACTGTGATTTATCATTTAAAAAATTAAATTCTATAGTAATATGTGGGAAAGGTTGTTCTGTCAATTTTTTTAATTAACTTCTTTTTGTATTCCTTAATCGGAAATCCGTGGGAAATTATAATAACTCCTTCCTTTAATCGACGATCAAATTTTGGAATTAACTTTTCAATTAGGGCCGGAAAAAGAAAAAGGTAAATATAGTCAGCATTTCTCACATCAACTTCAAGTATGTTTGCTCTTTTGAAAGTTAACTTGTCATCCCCTCGAAGGAGGGGATCTAAGAATTTTAGAATTTTAGACCACAAAATTAATAGTCCATTAACATCAATAGCCAAACCGCGCACATGATAGTTTTTTACAGCAGTTCTGACGATTCTTGCGTCTCCACTCCCAAGCTCAACAAACAAACCGTTTCTTTTAAACTTTACTTCTTTTAAGATTTCAAGGGCAAGTTTATTTTTAGTTGGAACATAAGGAGCGCCCATTGCTGAAGAAAAAATCATTGAAAGTCCATAAACTGACATAAAGATAAGAAATAATAAAATAACAATAAGTGCGCTTAAATATAAAATTAAATTAATCATAGTTTTTTTACTTTAGTTTCTGGTAGTACCATGGCTAAGATTATTATGATACCCCCAGTTAATGTTAAGGTAGATGGTATCTCACTGTAAAATAAAAAGCCAATTATTAGTCCAAATAATATCTCTGATAACATAATTAGGCTGCCTGTATAGGCTTCTAAATTGCTAAATCCATAGACCATCAGTTGACCAGTTACAAGAAACATTACCCCAAAAAGCATGCTGGCTGTCCAAACATAAGACAGTGTTGGATAAGTCCATTTTTCGCCTAGCAGCAATGAGAGAAATAAGGCAATCAAAAAAAACATTAGATTATCCAGAAAATTTATTTGAACTGCAGAATAGATATGGGAAATTTTTTTGGAAAAGGTATTCCAAATAGACGCTCCTATTCCAGAAACCAAAGCCGCCACTAAATACCAAAATTTATCCTTATTAAAATCAAATGTATATATCAAACTTAATCCTAATAATGATAAGAATAACGATAAGATTTTTGTTCTGTTTATTTTTTCCTTAAAAAATAAGTGTCCGATTAAATATCCACCAACAGTCGAGCCAGCAAAAAATATAAAATAAGCCGTTCCAATTGGTAAAAAAATAAAGGCTATATATGATCCAAAAAAACCTATAAAACCGCCCAGGCTTCTCAAAAAGACCCAAATAATATCTGCTCTTTTTAACTTAATCCAATTATTACTAATTAAAATAAATAAATAAAGAATTATGACGATAATAATCGTTCGAGTCCAGCTTAGAAAAAATATGGGAAGGCTAAATCCAATTGTCCTTGAGAGTACAGCAAAAAAACTAAATATTAGGGCCGATGAAAGCAAGTTTAATACCCCAAATTTTTTATTTTTGATTGTCATATATGTATAAAGTTTATCAGACTTTTAGACGATACAAATAGAAGTTATGGGTGAACTTATTTCAGACTTAAAAGGGAAAATACCGCTTCATACTGCTGGTGAATGGAAAAAATACGAACCTAATTCAACCAAAGAACAACTTTCTCATTTAACTTCGCAATAATCATTATTTTTTAAATAATAAAAGTGTGAGTCCGGGGAGACTCGAACTCCCAACCACCTCCTTAAGAGGGAGATGCTCTGCCAGTTGAGCTACGGACCCAAATTTTTGTGCCCTCAGGAGGAATCGAACCCCCATCACTGGTTCCGAAGACCAGTACTTTATCCGTTAAGCTATAAGGGCTCAAGTATGGATTAGTGTTTATATTATATCAAACACAGATTATAGCTAGGTTAATAATACAACTTATTAAATGTAAAGCTTAAATAATAACAGTATTTTCTTTACGTTTTTTTGACTCCATAATTCTTTTAATTTCAGTAGTTATTTCATCCGGAATATTCTCCTGCAGATTAGAAGTCATCTCTAAACCCTCCGTAAACAGATCAAAATACACGCAAACTCAATA
>CAYIVY010000124.1:0-3404 GCA_964366945.1 uncultured Gammaproteobacteria bacterium | reverse complement strand
TCTCGCCCGGCTACGACGGCGAATACGGAGTTATCAAAATATTCAAAGACGATGAGATAGTGCCCAGAAGAAAAAACAAGCAGTCAGAGTTATTTTAAATAAAAAGGCGGATTTCTTACGAAATCCGCCGTGAAATTATTCAAGATAACGGCCATACTTTAAAGTGGCCACCCCCTTTTTAATGTTTATTTTTACTTCAGATTTTGTACCCCAAATTATTTTTTGAGTGTACTTTTGTTTATACATGAGAATGCCGTCACGAATCTCTCCCATTACAAACCTGTAATGGTAGTTTCCATGTTTTCTCTCTAAATAATAATTTGCTTCAAGGTCTAGTAATCCCCCGATTACTTTATCATCAACCACATACAAGCCGTAGATGCCTTCTTGCCACGACATTCCATCAGCATACCTAATCTCATGAAGCAAGATAAATCCAGCAAGCTTACTTTCCTCATCAATCGCTTTGTTTGAATACGGAATTCTTGCGCTCTCGTAAAATCCATATTCTCTTTTGTCGTAATACCTTGTATTTTTTATATTGCTTACTACTTTTTCAACAATTTCTTCCATCGTTTCTTCTTCAACTTCTGCGGAAAAAAGTTTCGGACATGAAAAACCCTTGCAACTATATCCGACTCTGTCAATCATTCTATTTTCCCACATGGTAACTGTGAAATTTTTCATTTTCCCCTCCTTGTTGATTGTTAAAGAACCGTTAAACCTCCCTTTTAGAAGTTGTGATAAGGCGACCTCTAAAAGAGATACGAGAATTAAAATTCTCGCCCTCTTAATAATTTAATCTCATTTTTAAGTTTTTTATAACCTAAAACTTGAAAATATCTATCAATCGCTTTTTTATAAGCCTTCTCTATGGGAACCCTAGACAAGTCGGATCCTGATTTGTACTTTTTCGGCATATCGGCTATTTTAAACTGACCGGAATACGGTAGAACATATTCTCCATTGGAATCAATGATAAGCTCTTCCGCAACGGCTAGCGATTCTGGCGTATAGCCGACCACAATAGGAAATTTTTTATGTCGATAAATTATTTGGATATTGTCAAATTCAATACTATATTCTGATATTCTTTCGGAATCCAAGAATTTCAAGAAATCCGTTGCGCGATAAAATGATAAAGAAACGGGGACATCCAATCGCTTCAATTTATTAAGCAATATCCCAAATTCGGCCGCATTTATTTCTAATTTTTTAATATCGCCGGCCGGTCGAGCATCGGGAGCGTTAACTAAACCGATAATAAACCTGTTAATTTTCAAATTCTTGTCATCGCGCATTGCCTCAATGGCCGAGGGAATATTTTTATAATTGATTTTACTTGCTGTTAAAAGCACATTGACTTGCTCTGCCACCTCGGATGATCGCTTGATGCCGTTGTATGCGATCGTATACGCCGCCGGATTAGCGCGCTGAAGATTGTGGATTTTCTTTGTGCCGTCAACGCTAATATCCATCCAGTCAAATCGCACCTCGGCTTCTTTGATTTTATCAATATTTGCCACATAGTTGCCATTGTCAATCATTCCGATTTTAAGTCCTTTGCCCTTCGCGAATTGAAGGGCCTTAAGGTGCGCTGGAAGAAAAATTCTGCCAGCATGCAATAAGGCGTCTATTTTTATTTTTGGCCTTTTTAGAATTTTTTTTAAACAACTCTGAATAGTGTTGATGTTCCCCTCAAATGCATCCGGCGGATAAAAACAATGCCGGCATTGAAAAACACAGCGTCTTGTAAAAACAACAGATAAAAGATTCGGCGCATAAGATGATTTCAGTTCGCCTTCTACTGATTTAATGTCCGCTGCGCCGCGTACAGCGCAAAGCCAATGCTGAATAATGGTTTTTGAATTCTTAATTTGTTGCGATGTTTTTATATTCATAAAAAATGACTTGGTTAACCTTAGAGCTCTCTTTGGGCAACTCATATTTAATGAGAGCCGCCCAAAGCGCTCTACTTGTACTACTTAAACCGATGGGGCTTTAATTGATCCGCTATTTGCCCAAGCTTCATGTTTATTCATATATTTTAAAATTTTACTTTATTGTATGATCTTATACGCGACCTTTTGGGATATCCCTTCTAAAAAATATCTTTGAATATTCTTTAGAAGGGAGAGATTGTGAAAAGCAATCTCATAGAAATTTATTATTAAAAAACATTTAATTAGCCAGTATACACCTTTAAAAATATTTGTCAAGAGTACTGACTATATATTTATTATATAAACATTAAAAAACTCCATATTTTAGCCATTTTATATATATTAATGTATTCTGTTGTCAGGAATATTGACTATTTTTAAATATAGGAGTATAATGCTTATATATGCAAATCGCAGAAGCGTTAAAAAACTTAGGACTTAGCGAGAAAGAGGCTCTGGTATACATTGCTCTTTTAAGGATTGGCAAGGGCTCGGCTTACGAAGTGGCTGAATCATCGGGTCTTAAAAGACCAACTGTATACATCGTTCTTGACGAACTTATTAAAAAGGGGCTCGTGAATCGCATCCCTAGAATTAAAAAGCAGCTTTTTACCGCAAAATCACCGGATGAGTATTTTGCTTTAGCCGAAGAACGATTAAATGTCGCAAAACAAGTGCTTCCAGAGTTAATGGCGATTACCGAGGGTAAAAAGGCAAAAGCGCGCTCTTTTTATTATGAGGGCATCAATGGGGCGCGAGAAGCTCTGTGGTACCACTCAAAAGAAATGAAAGGAAAGGAACTTGTTGGATTTTACGCATCTATCGTAGGTGCGCCGCAAGAGCTAATAGATATCTTCCATAAATGGAATGCCGCATTAAAAAAATTGAACATCACTGTGAAAGGAATTGTGCCCGAACATACATCTCTCAAACATTGGCGTGATAGCGACAAAGAATATGGACGCACGGTAAAAATTATTCCTTTTGAAGAATATTCTTCAAATATAGCAATAGACATCGGCGACACCTTTGTTCGCATTTTAGCGTTTCGCGAATTACAGGGCGTAATCATTGAGAATTCGGACATTGCGCGAACCATGCGTCAGATTTTTGATATGGTTTGGAAAAATCGTCCGGAAAAACCGCATGGAGCCGCGGCAGAATAAGTCGTTTGAATAAAACAAAAACTCCCCAAAAATTATGGGGAGTTTTTAAAACCGCTTATTTCTTTTTTCCACCTTTCTTTTTAGCGGTTTTTTTCGCGGCTTTCTTTTTAGCTGCCATGTATATCACCTCCTTTACTTTTTTAAAATTAATATTCGCTTGGTTTATTTCGCAAAAATATTTTTCGCGAAAAGCGATATTTTAAATGAAGATTAAATCGCTTTATTAAGTATACGCCACAGAAAAATGTTGTCAAGCTTTTTTTCGGCAACTATTGAAATAAATCGCCAAATGAAG
>CAYIVY010000123.1:0-3418 GCA_964366945.1 uncultured Gammaproteobacteria bacterium | reverse complement strand
AAAGTTGCAAGCCGTGCGGCTGAAATGACGTTGATACTAGGAAAATGACTTGGCGCCATTTCCATGAAGGTGGGAATCCAATTAAAATCTCTATTTAAAAATGACAAGCAAATCATATATTGCCAAGAAAATAAATAGTATTATAGACGATGCAATTTATTTTATTTGGATTTATATTGTAATTGCATTGCCTCCGCTTGCTATTTTATATTTTTCTTCTGGCTCCTCCGTTACTACTATAGATTTTCCAACTCTAGTGGCAATATCCATCATCCTTCCAGCAATAGGTTCTGCCCTCAGTGTTTGGCGTAAAATAATACCACCTCTTTTCTACTGGCATCTTGATAGACAGTCTAAGCTCCATACTGCAACAGTTGCTCTTTTCTTTTCTATTGTTTTGTGGTGGTTTTTCTCCTTTTTATCTTTTCTTTCCTATTTTGGCTTTGTCATTTTGTTTCTCTTTTTTCTTTTATATATTCCTCTGTCTACTAGTTTTTTAAGCTCGATTGACTTTAATAAACTATGGGTCTTTATCATTTCTAAAAAACAGGTATCTAAATTTTACATAGTCAAACGCGTGTGTTATATGTTGGTAGCATTGCTCCTTTTACATACGCTAATCATAGTATTAGACGGTCAGATTCGTATATACAATCACCATCAAATGTATTTGTCACGTCATCCTCAAGTCTACAACATTAAGCCGCAGATTGTGTACTATGATAATAAAATTGTCTTGACTGGCCGGGGTTTTGGTTGGAAAGGTAGAATCGATACGGACACCAAGTTTAAATATCAGGATGGAGTTATAAACATTTCTCTCTGGACAGATACTAAAGTTATTTTTACGGTACCTCTTCACTGGAAAACAGGAGATATCACAATCTGGATCCAAAAGAATACGGACTGGGATGGGAAAAAGGTGGTGTTAAACAGTAACGAAGTAAAACTACGTCTGATTTCACGTGATGATGGATGGGATAAAGACGATGATGCTTATTTTGAACAATTGAAGCGCTTGGATAAAGAAACATTGAGGATAAATGGATATAAATAAATGGTAAAATATCCTGATGATATACGACACCTTCATATTCTTTAACGAGCTTGATTTACTGGAAATCAGGCTAAATGAACTGGATAAAGTGGTAGATAAATTTGTCCTTGTTGAATCTCTCATGACGTTTTCGGGCGAAGAGAAACCATTATACTTCCAACTTAATAAAAATAGGTTTAAAAAATTTTTACACAAAATAAACCACGTAGTAGTAAAAGATATTAACGATAATAATCTACTTCAAAATAGACTAATAGCGCATAGAGCCGAATCAACAAAACTTCTAATGAGAGAAAATATTCAGAGAAACGCAATCATGAAAGGCCTAATTGATGCTAAAAAAAGAGACATTATTCTTATAAGTGACCTTGATGAAATACCACCAACTCAGATAATTGTAAAGCTTAGTAAGACAATTAAAGGGGGAGAAGTATGTGGATTTAAACAGAAAGTTTATTACTATTACTTAAATTTATTATCAAACGAAACTATAATTGGCACCAAGGCAACGCATTTTGAGAATATTGATTTTCCTCAAAATATCAGACAATCTCAAAAATTTACATTGATTGAGCAGGGGGGGTGGCATTTCTCCTTTTTGGGTGGAGTAGAAAAAATTAGAGAGAAAATACGAGCCTATTTGCATCAAGAATATAACAACCAAGAGACTATGCTACAAATACCTTTTTTTGTAGAGAATAGGTTGGATATTTTTGAACGGCCATATGAGTATGCCGAAGTGCCTATAGACAATACATTTCCAAAATATATTCAAGAGAACAAAGATAAATATCTCAAATATATCACTCAACCATCCAATTTTGACCAAAACACGAGAAGATTAATTCAAGAAATAATCAAACTGCGCAAGATAATTGAGGAAAAAAAAAGTATAGAGAGTAAATACAATCAAATCGTCGATTCTGTATTCTTTAAGCTCTATCCTTTATACTTAAGAATAAAAAAAGTTTTCAAAAAAAAAGCAAATAATGGCTAGAAAGTACTTAAAATACATTCCTATTTTCATCATTCTCTTAGTAGGAAGCATGTCTTTATTCTGGACAAATACACACTTTCTGCTATCCATTGGTGATTATGTATTTCCACAGGAGAGGTTAAAAGAATTTTTTAAAATGCTCAATGTTTGGGATAGTACTATTTTAGGAGTACCCACCTTCATGATCACATTGGGTCTTCCGATACCTTATGGGATATATCTTGTGATCACAAGCATTCTCACTATTTCACCCATCCAGTCACAAGCGATGTGGAGTTATTTTCTTTTTATCTCCCTAGGCTTATCTATGTATTTTCTAGTAACGCAACTTATGAATACTAGCGCTAAATATGCCGCGGGCCTTTTATCCGCTCTTTTTTTTATGTTCAGTCCTTGGGGTGCAATAAACATCATCATGTTTGTTCCTTATGTTACTTTTATTCCTTTCATTCTTGGGCTCTATATTAAAGGTTTGCGTGAAAATAAAGGCATTAGATATATAACCTTTATTTCAATAATATGGTTTTTTATTTCTTCGTTTTCTCTATGGAATATTCGTGGGTTTGTCTTCCAATGGATGATGCTTATTTTCTATTTAATAATTTTTTGTCTACATAATAGAAACAGAGTCCTTAAGGCTGTTGTATTTACATTTATTCTCTTTATTCTTTATGCTCTCTTGAATTGTTACTGGCTTTTGCCTTTCATATTAAATATTTCAAAGTCAATTACTGCGTCATCAGATGTCTATAGTGTAATAAATTACACCAAACTTGACTCTTTCAAAGTTAATAGTTCAACGATGAGTTATGTCCTACGCTTACTAGATAATTGGTCTTTAACCGCAAATTTTAAAGGCACTATATATTATGCCTGGCTTACATTTTATCTGTACCCATTACCTATCATTATAGGATTCCTGCCCATTGTGGCTGTTCTGTCATCTATGCTATTTATTATGAGAGGCAAGATTAAAGCACGAAGTGAAATTATATTTTTCTTTTTTCTTTTACTATTCGGTTTTTTTATAAGTATGGGGAAGAATAACATACTGATTATGTGGTGTGCTGTAAATCTTCCATTATTTACTTCACTTTTTTCTTCACCTTCGACACATGGGGGAATATTTGTTGTCATTGGTTATGCAGTACTTATTGGGTATAGTTTTATGTTTGTTTGCAAATATATTAAAAATACCCGTATCCAGCTTGGGGTCTTTTTTTTATGCGTTGTAATTATAGTGATATATGGATATCCCGTCTGGTCAGGAAAATTTATCCCATTGGGAAATAAGATGTTGGGTGCGGGTAGATATGAAATTCCTTCATATGTATCTAATATGGCGCTTAATATCAACAAAGATA
>CAYIVY010000122.1:0-3471 GCA_964366945.1 uncultured Gammaproteobacteria bacterium | reverse complement strand
CTGTCATGCAAGGATCAGGGACGGCTTTGATGGGGGTGGGAGTGGGGAGTGGTGATAAAAGAGCCATAGCCGCAATCAAACAAGCCATCTCTTCACCTCTTTTGGACATCTCAATTGAAGGGGCAAAAGGGGTGTTATTTAACGTAGTTGGTGGTCCTGATCTGACAATGTCTGAAGTTGATGAAGCTGCCTCAATTATTGCCAAGTCAGTAGATCCGGATGCTGATATTATTTTTGGAGCCGTTATTGATGATAAAATGATGGATCAAATAAAGGTTACAATCATTGCAACCAAGTTTGATGATCGTCGCTTGAAGTTGTTCCGATTCAAAAAGTCAGATGAAGTAGTAGAACAAGACAAGCCTACCCCAATCAAATCCACGGTTGATAAGGAAGAAATTAATAATGATGACGATGAATTTATTGATGATGATTCTACAGAGTTTGACATTCCGGCTTTCTTGAGGAAGAAATATATTAATACTTGACAAGCCACTTCTTAATCTTATATAATCTAATATAATCTTATATAGTCAGTTTAATATATAACTTATGACAGATATAACCAGGTTTGACACAAGGCTGGAATCACTTCCGGCCAATATTCTTACTCTTATAGCCTCAATTGACGAGTTGAAAGGCCGGTGGACGGCCGGCGCTAATTTACACCCTCAAATTCTAGGCAGACTCAAACAATCCGTGCTTATTACTTCAACAGGTGCTTCAACCCGTATTGAAGGGGCTAAATTGAGTGATTCTGATGTAGAGGACTTAATGAGGGGTATTTCCATGCAAAAATTCAAAGACAGAGATATCCAGGAGGTAAAAGGTTATTTTGAACTTCTAAAAAACGTCTTCGATTCCTGGCAATCAATTAAGCTCAATGAAGGAACAATTAAGCATTTTCATCAAGAAATCCTTAAGTATGTAGAGAAAGATTCATTTCACCGGGGACAATATAAAGTAACTGAAAATAAAGTTCAAATGGTTGATGTCAAAGGTAATATTGTGGGAACCATTTTTGACACCACACCGGTTTATTTGACTCCTATTGAAATGCAAGAATTAGTGGAATGGACTATTAAAGCTATAAAAGAGCAAAAGTATCATCCGTTACTGATTGTTGCTAATTTTGTGGTTGAGTTTTTAAAGATCCATCCTTTTCGTGATGGCAATGGTCGAATATCTCGAATATTGACAAATCTTTTAATGCTTCAAGCAGGTTATTTGTATATGCCTTATATTTCTCATGAAAAACTAATTGAAGAAAAGAAACAAGAATATTATGTTGCTTTGAGAAAAACGCAGATTACCCTTCGACAAGCTCAGGGCAAGACACTTAAATCTGAAAAACCGGATATCGTACCATGGTTGAACTTTTTCCTAAATATTATTTTGGACCAGTCAAAACAAGCAGTTGAATTGCTAACTGCTGACAATGTGGAAAAAACTCTCTCAGGAAAACAGTTGGCCGTTTTGGAATATTTACAGAAAGTTAAAGAAGCAACACCGGGTGATATTGCTGAAATAACTAAAGTAGCGCGACCCACTGTTAATCAGGTATTAGAAAAGCTCATTAGTATAAAAAAGATTGAGAGAATTGGTATGGGAAGAAGTACTCGATATAGAATTTACCTATGAATATTCTAGTTTTTACTGAAGGAACAGTCTTAATGCATGCCTTGGCCAAAGGTGTCAGTCGGGAAGAACGGGTAAGACAATCACAGAATATTATTACACGACTTAGGGCTACTCCAGGATCAGTTCGTGATTTGGAAAGTTATATTCCGGTTGGCAATGCCATTGAGAAACTTAAATCCTGGAAACAGCAAGGGGCAAAAATTGTTTATTTAACTTCAAGAAGAATAAAATCTGAAATTGAAGCCATCAAAAAAGTATTGTCAAAAAATAATTTTCCCAACTGGCAAAATCTTTACTTTCGCAAACGAAGAGAAAATTATAAAGATATTGCCGAAAGACTAACACCGGATGTTTTAATTGAAGATGATTGCGAAAGCATTGGAGGAGAAAAAGAGATGGTTTATCCTCATATAAAAAAAGAACTAAAACAAAAAATAAAATCAGTGGTTATCCAAGAATTTGAAGGGGTAGATAATCTACCCGACGATATTATTTTATTTAAATATAAATAAGAGGATATATGAATGTTTCAATCTATCAATAGATTAAAGCATTCGATCATAATTCATTTATTTTTTTTCTTCCCTTGTATTATAATAATCAGATATGTTTAAACCAGTTAACGCCAGTGAAAATTTTCCTGAAATGGAGAAAAAGTGGTTGAAGCATTGGTATGAAAAAGGAATTGTCAAGAAGTATTTAAATAAAAATAACCCCACTTCGCCAAAGGCTTCGTTAGGGGCGAAGTATTTTTCCTTTTTAGACGGTCCGATTACGGCCAATAACCCAATGGGCGTTCACCATGCCTGGGGTCGGACTTACAAAGATCTATGGCCGCGCTTTTATAACCTGTTGGGATATCAGCAACGATTTCAAAACGGTTTTGACTGCCAAGGGCTTTGGGTTGAGGTAGAAGTTGAAAAAGAATTAGGACTTCGATCAAAAAAAGACATTGAAAATTTGGTACCTGGAGATCCAAAAGCTTCAATTGCAAAATTTGTCCAACTTTGTAAAGATAGAGTGGCTAAGTTTTCAAAAATTCAAACGGAGCAGTCAAAGAGACTGGGATATTTTGCCGATTGGGAACATTCATACTTCACCATGAGTGATGAAAATAACTATATGATTTGGAATTTTTTGAAAAAATGTTACGACCATGGGTGGATCTATAAAGGTCGTGAGTCGGTACCTTGGTGTCCGAGGTGCGAAACTGCTATCTCTCAGCATGAGATGCTAACAGAAGATTACAAAGAAATTGTTCATGAGTCAGTCTACTTGAAGTTACCAATTGTTGGTAAAAAGAATGAGTACCTACTAGTATGGACGACGACACCTTGGACAATACCGGCCAACATTGCCGTTGCCGTTAATAAAGATTTTGATTATTGCTTAGTTGAAGTGACGAAAGACGAATTTTTTTGGGTTGCAAAAGATTTAGTGGATACTGTATTTGAAAAAGATAATAAAAAAATTATTAAGACAGTCAAAGGCAAGGAATTAGTCGGCCTTCATTACCAGGGTCCATTTGATGATCTTCCGGCCGTTGCAGAAGTGGCAAAAAATTACCAAGAAAAATTTCACACGGTAATTGCCACCGATGATTTAATACTCCCAATATCCATAACTGAAGGAACAGGATTGGTCCACACGGCAGTTTCAGCGGGTGTTGAGGATTTTAAATTAGGAAAGAAATACGGTCTACCCATGATTCCTGTGATTACTGATAATGCTGACTATCTGCCAGGTCTAGGATTTTTGTCAGGAAAAAATGCCAAGAAAAATCCGAAAATAGTCTTAGATTATTTACGGGAAAAAAACTTTGCCTTTAAA
>CAYIVY010000121.1:0-3582 GCA_964366945.1 uncultured Gammaproteobacteria bacterium | reverse complement strand
TTTCTAACTTTCTTTATTATAGAAAATCTGTATTAGTCTGTCAACTGTAATCTATAACCACCACCCCCTAAATCTGCTATATTGGTATTATGTCTACAGAAATTATTCATTCACTAATTTTGATCTTTACAATTGTCTTAACCTTTATCTTTCCTAAAACCAATTTGGCCAACTACGATCTGCAAATTACAGCAATCTTATTCATTATTTTGTATACAGTCAAACGATTCATCGTCACCAAAGATATATATTCCCGATTAATTGAGTCGGTCATTTTTACCCTCATCATTATGGGTATTATCAACTCAACCGGCGGGTTGACTTCACCATTTTTCTTTCTGGTCTATTTTCTTCTTTTTTCTTTATCTCTAATACTTGAGCCGATTATTTCAATTACTACCACCGTTACTTTGATCATCTTTTTCCTTTTAAATTTACCGGCCAATCAAGATTTTAAAACTCTCATGCCAATAATTTCTTTAGCTTTTATCACGCCATTTGCTACATTTATGGGGAGCCAACATAATAAAATCCGTCAGCTTGGGAACAAAAATCAAGAACTTCAAGTAGAAACATTTTTATTTCTATCATTGCTTATTAAAAACCATCTGAAGAATATTAAAGAAGCCTTGGAAAATTTTGTTGGTGATCCTCAGCTGGAGATTATTAAAAAATCGACGCTAAGAATAGAAAAATTGATTGAGAAATTTGAAAACGATAAATAATATGGGCAAGTTTATAATCATTATAATTTTTATAACTGTTATAACGATTATAAACCGAAGCGTTCTTGCCATCCGGATGGATTCTTCTCGCTTTAACATGGAATCAGCTAACATCGAAATTGCTGGAGGCAATAAAAGCTCCAGTAGTTACAAATTGTCCGATACGGTTGGTCAACTGGCGGCCGGACAATATTCATCTGACGGTTATATTGTTAAGGCCGGTTTTCAATATCTACATTCCATTATTCCTTTCCGTTTTTCCATCTCTGATATTAATATAGCTCTTGGAACTTTATTACCTAATATTCCAACAACCGCCACCACCAATCTAACTGTTTATTTCGGTGGAGCTGGTCAATACCAAGTGACAGCCATTGAAGAGGGACCGCTTAAAACTCAATCTGGTAGTGCTATAGTTGATACCAGTTGTAATGGCGGGGCTCAAACTTGTAATGAATCAACTGCTAAGGTCTGGAGTTCAGCTTCGGCTTATGGTTTTGGCTATGGCATGTCCGGTCATGATATCCCGGCTGATTTTATTGACTCAACTTACTATCGACCATTTCCTGATCGTACGGCGGCAGAATCACCAGCGACCATTATGACCAGTCTTAATGTTGGAAAAAACCGTCAGTCGACCGTTACTTTTAAAGCTAATATTTCATCAATTCAACCAGCCGGAAGTTATCAAACCGTTATTAATTTTGTGGCCACACCGTCTTATTAGATGATAGATGATGGATTATAGATATTAGATAAAGAAGTATGAAAAGAAAATTAATTTTAATAATCATTTCTATGTTCCTATCATCTATCATCTATCATCTATCATCTGGGATTTCTTTTGCCCAGCAAGTCTCCCTCTCAATCTCTCCGCCATTGCTTGAACTTTTTATCAAACCGGGAAAATCTATTATGATTGCTTATAAATTAGACAATCTTGGTGACCCGACTTTTTTAAAGCTAAAAGTCCTCCCTTTTGAAGCTAAAGACAATCTTGGTAATATTAGAATTAAGCCTGAGTTTGATGGACCAGTTCGGTTTAGCCTTGATAATTCTGACTTACAATTGGAAAAACCATTTTTTTTAAAGACCAACGGCTCACAACAGATCCTACTTCGAATTAGAATTCCTGAAAATATCGTGGACGGAGATTTTTATTATAGTTTACTTGCAGAAACCATACCTCCAAATGCTAGTGAAGGCATTGGTTCGGCTCGAGCTAAAGCCACAATTGGCTCAAATATCTTGATCACCATTTCCAATTCAGGCAATATTGATGTCAAACCCCGAGTTGCTCTTTTTTCAACCAGAGGTGGATTTGGAGACTGGAAGATCTATGATAGTTTTGACAAAATCCCTGCTGTGTTTATTGTTGAAAATAAAGGGAAAAATATGATTAAACCAGAAGGGCAGATTAGTTTAAAAGGTAATCTTGGCATGACAGCTAAATATGATATTATCTCCAAAAATATTTTAGCTGAATCACAACGATTGATTGAAGCAACCCCATCGGCCGATCTATCATCTAGCATCTATAATCCATCATCTTTAGTATTGTCCGGATTTTTTATAGGAAGATATAGTTTATCAGCGCAAGTAAGTTTTGGGGAAAATTCACCAACGATTTTCGGATCAACCAGTTTCTTTGCCTTTCCTTTTAAGATAGTTGGAGGGATCTTATTGGCAACTTTGATTATAACATTCATAATAAAAAAAAGGAAAGATGGATAAAGATGTCTATCATCAATAAAATCCCTTCTTAATAATCTAATCCCCCACTTTTGTAGGTTATAAGCAATTGACTAAAATTAATAAACTTGATGAACTGTTTATTATGTCCGGCTTTTTCAAATCTTTTGTTCCAATATTAAAAAGATTAAAAAAATATTTCATTGAAATTGTTCTATTGACCGTAGCCTTAGTCATAACTATCACGGCTGTATTTATTTATTCTATAAATAACCATGAAAACAATGAACAGGAAATTATTGTTAATGATAAACCAGAGCAGGCTATGTCTGGTAAAATTTTTGTCGACGTTTCAGGCGCTATTAAAAAACCCAATGTCTACGAAATTTCATTTGGGGCTCGATTAAAGGATATTATTGATAAGAGTGGAGGTTTGTCTGACGACGCTGATAGACAATTTTTTAATCGAAATTTTAATCTAGCTCGGATTGTTGGTGATCAGGAAAAAATCTACATACCATCAATTACTGAAATTGAGAACGGAATCTTTATTCAAAATCAACGAACGTTAGATTATACTTTGCCAAGCACGGGCGATATAAACATCGCCCCTACGACAAACGCCTCAATAAAAAATCAATTAATCAATCTCAACTCCTCCACCGTTGAAGAACTTGACCAACTCCCAGGGATTGGACAAGTTACGGCTAATAAAATTATAAATAACCGACCGTACTCGTCGGTTGAAGAATTACTAGTAAAAAAAGTAGTTAATAAAGGGGTGTTTGAGAAAATAAAAAGCCTCATAACTTTATAATCATTATGTTCACTCCATTAACTTTTACTAACGTAATAAATTCTTACTTACCCGAACCTCAGGCTTCGCTTTTAAACGGTATTATCTTCGGCGTCAATCTGAGAACCAGCCAAAATTTCTACGAGCAACTTAAAATTGTTGGCTTACTCCATCTAGTTGTTCTTTCCGGAATTAATATTACTCTACTTGCTTCAATGGTCAGCTCATCAACAAAATTTCTTAGCAAACAGCTCTCTACTTTGATAACAATACTAATCATAATTTTGTTCGTTATTTTCGTCGGCCCGCAAGCCCCAATTATCCGAGACGCCTTTATGGGTTTACTCACGCACGTAGCAATTATAACCG
>CAYIVY010000120.1:0-3651 GCA_964366945.1 uncultured Gammaproteobacteria bacterium | reverse complement strand
TGGCAGTGCCGGAAGAAAACGACTCATGGGAATTAGGCCAACGGTTCGAGGTACTGCTCAAAATCCTCGCAGCCATCCGCACGGTGGTGGTGAAGGCAGGTCTGGTGAAGGAATGCACCCAAAAACTCCGTGGGGCAAACCGGCTCGTGGTAAAAGAACTAGAAATAAAAATAAATGGAGCAAGTCATTAATAATAAAAAGACGTAAATAATTACTATGGAATCAAAAGCATATTTCATCAATTTACCAGTGTCACCAAAGAAAGTTCGTTTTTATTTACCGGCTATAAAAAAATTAAAACCAATTAATAGCCTTGACTATCTTTTTTATGAAAGAACTGATGCGGCTGGTATTCTATATAAAGCCATAAAGTCAGCCATTAGTAATGCTCAACAGTTGTTGAAAGTCGAAGATAATCTGTTAAACTTTAAACTTCTTACTGTTGAGCAAGGCCAAAAATTAAAACGCTTTCGACCAGGTTCCCGTGGAAATGCCAAGCCAATCAATAGAAGAATGAGTCACATTAAAATAATTCTTGAAGTGAGTAAACCCGCCTACGTTAAAACTACGGCGGGCAAGTCAGTTGAAGCAGTCAAGTCAGCAATCAGTAATCAGTCAAAGTCAGTTAAATCAATTAAATCGAAAAAAGAAGTTAAAAAATTAATAAAAAAATAAATGGGACAAAAGGTTCATCCAAGAGGTTTACGTCTTGGAATAATTTACAATTGGAATTCCCGATGGTTTTTTTCTAATAAAAGATTATTCAAGGATTCGTTGATATCTGATCTGAAAATTAGAAAAGCTTTAATGGAAAAGTTATCTTTTTCTTCTGTAACTCAAATTGATATTGAAAGAGCAATTAACAGAATTACTTTAATTATCTATGCGGTTAAAGTAGGAATGATTATTGGCAGAGGTGGAAAAGGGTTAGAAGAAATAAAACAATTTGTTATTGACAATTTGAAAAAAGGGGAAAAAGTTAAAGAATTAAAGATTGATATTAAGATAGAACCGGTCAAGAAACCGTTTTTGAATGCTTATTATGTTTCCCAGCTAGTAGCAGAAAAGTTGGTCAGGAATTTTCCCCACCGTTCTACTGTTCACAATGCCATGAATAAAGTTATGGAGGCTGGGGCTAAAGGAGTTAAGATACAGCTAGGAGGGAGAGTTGGTGGAGCAGAGATATCCCGGCGTGAAAAATATTTTTTAGGAACGATTCCTACCTCGACTATTAGAGAAGAGGTGGATTTTTCTCGATATCCAGCCTTGACTAGGTCGGGGTATGTAGGAGTTAAAGTTTGGATTTGTAAATAATATGTTATCACCAAAAAGACAGAAATATAGAAAACAATTTAGAGGCAGTTTTAGAAAAATTGCCGTTAAAGGTGAAAAGCTTAATTTCGGCGCTTTTGGTCTAAAAGCAATGAAAAGTGCTTGGATAAAAGATAGAGAAATCGAATCAGCCAGAGTAATTTTTGCCAGAGGAACTAGAAAAAGTGGTAAATATTGGATTAGAATATTCCCGGATAAGCCATTTACAAAAAAACCACCAGAGGTAACGATGGGATCAGGTAAGGGAGATGTGGCCTATTTTGTTGCTAGCGTAACTCCAGGAAAAATATTATTTGAAATTAATGGGTTATCAAAAGAAGAATCAATTGAAGTTTTAAACAACGTCGCTTCAAAATTATCTGTAAAAACAAAAGTTGTTAGTCGAGAAATATGAAAAAAATTACCAAAACATATCAGGACAAAACCTATAAGGAGTTGATAAAGGAGACTCAATCATTAAGAGAAGAAATAACAAAATTACAGTTGTCCTTTAAAAGTAATCCGCCAAAAGATACAAATATTTTAACAAAAAAAAGAAAACAATTAGCAGTATTATTAACGGTGTTGGGAGAAAAAAATGAAGTTGAAAATTTAAAAAAGTAGATATGAAAAAAATTTTAATTGGTAAAGTTGTGTCGATGAAAATGATAAAAACGGTTGTAGTAATGGTTGAGAGAAAATTTAGACATTCGGTCTATCATAAGGTAATTGTTCGACACAAAAAATATAAAGCGCATAATGAATTAGATCTAGTATTAGGTGATATGGTAAAGATCGAGGAGACAAAACCTATATCAAAAGATAAACATTTTATAGTGATTGAAAAATTAAAAAAATAATATGTTGCAATTAAGAACGATTTTAAATGTAGCTGATAATACAGGAGCGAAAAAAGTCTCCATGATTGGTATGGCCAAAAAAGGTAATAGGAAACTAGCTTACTTAGGTGAAGTTATCAATATCACCGTAAAGGAAGCCTTGCCTTTTTCTCTTGTAAAACAAGGTGAAGTTTTGTCAGCTGTTATTGTCAGAACAAGGAAAGAAGTGAGAAGAAAAGATGGTAGCTATATTAGATTTGATGAAAATGCCTGTGTTATATTGGCGAGTAAAGAAGTAAAAGACCCAAAAGGTACGCGAATTTTTGGACCGATAGGAAAAGAAGTTAAGGAAAATGGTTTTGCTAAGATTGCTAGTTTGGCCGAAGAGATTTATTAATAAAAATTATAATAATTATAACGATTATATGAAACTGAAGAAGGGGGATAAAGTAAAAATAACAATAGGGAAGGATAGAGGTAGGGATGGTGTAGTGGAAAAAGTCTATCAAAATTCCAATAAGGTTATAGTGACGGGAATAAATCTTTACAAAAAACATGTAAAGAAAAATGAAAAAATGCCTCAAGGTGGGATTGTTGAAATTCCAAGAGCGACTAATGTTTCAAAGTTAGCTTTAATTTGTCCAAAATGTGGAAAAGTAACTAGAATCGGTTTTAAAATTGAAAAAAACCAGCCTGCCGGCAGGCAAAGCAAAAAATATAGAATATGTAAAAAATGTGATAGTAAGATATAAATTAGTTCATAAGGATAAATATGAGTTTTAAAGATTATTACAGTAAAGAGGTGGTGGAGAAGCTTAAAAAGGACTTAAATGTTAAAAATGTTATGGCTGTGCCTAAAGTAATTAAAATTGCCATTAATGTTGGAGCTGGCGAAGCTGTAGCAAATAAAAATGTTATTGAAAAAATTCAAGAACAGTTAACGGCGATTACCGGACAAAAATCAGTAATTACTAAAGCTAGGACATCCGTTTCTGCCTTTAAGATCAGAAAAGGATTGGCGATTGGAGTCAAGGTCACCTTACGAGGTAAGAGAATGTATCATTTTTTGGAAAAATTGATTAGAATAGTGATTCCTCGACTAAAAGATTTTCGTGGCGTTTCAGATAGTAATATTGATCAGAATGGTAACCTAAACATCGGATTTCCAGAACAAATAATTTTTCCCGAGATAGATTTTGACAAAATTGATAAAATAAGGGGGTTACAAGTGACTGTAGTAACTAATGCTAAAAGCAAAGCCAAGGGAAAGAAATTATTTGAAATGTTAGGAATTCCGTTTAAAAAATAATTATGGCTAAAACATCAGACGTAGTCAAATTTTTAAAAAAACAAAAATTTAATGTTCGTTTTCGCAATCGTTGTTCAATTTGTGGACGAGCGCGAGGTTACATGCGCCGATTTGGGTTGTGTAGGATTTGTTTTAGAGAAAAAGCATTACAGGGAGATATTCCCGGAGTTAAAAAAATTTCACTATGAGTAG
>CAYIVY010000119.1:0-3712 GCA_964366945.1 uncultured Gammaproteobacteria bacterium | reverse complement strand
GTATAACATACTGGGCAGATGAAATTTTACCAAAATGGGATGAAATTGGAATATATGGTCATACGGTACTTTTATCTATTGAAGAGTTAAAAAGACACTGTCAACACATAAATGAAGGTGATATTCAATATGTTAAAGACCATTGTTTGGATATAAATTATGATTTCGAAACTGCCGCTATTATATTAACCGGCTATACTGGTTATAGTCCTGATTTGAAAATAGTACAAGAATATAGAAATAAGATCCTTGAATTGGCTGTAAATAATCCAATTATGGGTGCAACGATGGCAGCTGGTTTGATAGACTGTCTAGAAGTTAGAAATGAAAGACGATCTAAATGAGGATTTTTTATTTGCTCATAATTTGTACTATTGGACTGGTAGTATTATTTTTGTAATATGCTCAAACAAGTTCATCTCTACATCAAGGGCGATGTTATTGGTGTTGGTTTTCGGGCTTGGACCAAAATTCAGGCTAAAATTGTTGGTGTAACGGGTTGGGTAAGAAATGTCGATGGTGATTGGGTTGAAGCCCAAATTCAAGGAGAAGAAGAAAAAGTTAAACAAATAATTGAACTAATAAAAAATGGCCCACCGGTTTCTCAAGTATCTGAGGTCGAAATCTTTTGGCAAGAGCCAAATGAAGTATTTGATGAGTTTGAAATAAAAAAATAAAATTTTATTTCTAATATCTATCGTCATTCTTTTGTTATTCTATCAATCTAAATAAATACTTTTGTAGGTTATAAGCGACTGACAAAATTAAAACTATATTTTATATTTATCAATATGAAAAATAAAATTGCTTTTCTAAAATCTCTGAGTGGTTTAACAATTAATCTGTCAACAGGTTGGTTTGGAGTAGCCGTTATTACTCCTAATTTTTCAAGAATTATAGGAGCAAAAGAGTTATTTCTGTTGTTTGTCACTCCAAAATAGAAATGTCCGCTGCTTTTACGTTGTTTCTTGTGTCCTCCCCGTCTTCACCGGGATGACACAAAACTACAACTGATGTTTTGTGATACAGTTTTGTCAAAGACCCTGAGCTCTTACATTAGTAAACTTCCCTTGCTAACAGTTTCCTTATTTGGTATAGTATTATTCTTGTTTTAATAACAAAGGAGAGAAAAATAGAGATGAAGGAAAAAAAATTTGGAACAATCAAAAAAACCAGCCCAAATATAATGGAGGCACTTCTTAAAAAAACTAAACCAAGCCTACTTAAAAAAGGAAGGGAGATTGAAGCTAAGATAGTTTCCATTTCAAAAAAAGGAGTAGTCTTTGATGTGGGTGGAAAAGCTCAAGCAATCTTGGGTGAGTTAGAAATCAAAGAGATTTCTACATATCTGCCTTACCTTAATGTAGGAGATACAATACTTGTAAGAATCATAAGTGAAGAATCAAGAAATGGCTTTCCTGTGGTCTCCTTAAGGAAGTTTTTTGACAAAGGCAAGTGGGATATTCTTATAAAGAAAAGAGATAGCGAAGAAGAGATTGATGTTTTATGTGGGGAATATGGCAAGGGTGGGGTTTTTATCAACTTTATGGGTATAAGAGGAGTAATTCCGAAGATTCAGTTAACGGAACCTTTCATTTCCCAGCCGGAAAAGATGCGTGGCCAAAAAGTCAAAGTAAAGATTCTTGAGGTTGATAAAGAGAAGAATCGTTTGGTTGTCTCTCAAAAAGCCTCGGTTTTGAAGATCTCTCACAAAGATATAATGAATAAATTTGAGGCGATCAAAGAAGGAAAAATCTATAAGGCCAAAGTTTTGGGAGCGTCAGAGTTTGGAGTTTTTTGTGAAGTTGAGGGAGTTGAAGGTCTAATTCATATTTCAGAAATTTCTTGGGAAAAAGTTGCTAGCGCGGCCTCCTTTGTAACCGTCGGAGACACGATTGATGTTTTTGTTGTTGAAAAAAACATGAATGATCTAAAACTTAATCTTTCGTTAAAAAGATTATTAAAAGATCCATGGGAAATAATCGAAGAAAAATATCCAAAAGATAAGGAAGTTGAGGGTGAGGTGACCAGAAAGGAAAAATATGGCTATTTTGTGAAGCTTGAGCCGGGGATTGAAGGATTAATCCATATTTCAAAATTAAAAGGGGATGAAGATCTAAAGATTGGTCAAAAAATAAAAGCTTTTATAGAACGTGTAAGTAAAAAGGAACGCCGAATGAGTCTTGTCCTTCCTCAAACAGAAAAACCAGTCATGTATAGATAGTAATAATAGAATACCTCAGGATTTTTAGCTTAAAAAATGCATTTGACATAGTTAGCTAAGTTAGCTAACATATACTATGTTAATTTCAAATATTCATGAAGCCAAAACTAACTTATCAAGTTTAATTGCCAGCGCACTAGACGGTAAAGATGTGATTATTGCCAAAGCAGGCAAGCCTATTATTAAATTGATCAGATATATCCCTGAGAAAGCGCAAAGAATCCCAGGTCTTTTTAAAGGCAAAACATGGATGTCTGATGACTTCAAAGATGAGTCTGTGGAAATTGAAAAAATGTTCTCTATAAAATGAAATATTTATTAGATACCCATATTTTAATATGGTGGGCAGAAAATAATAAAAAACTTAAGCCCCAATATAAAAAAATTATTGCTGATGGTGATAATGTGATTTTTGTCAGTGTTGTCAGTGTTTGGGAAGTAATTATTAAATCTAAACTCAAAAAAATTAAACTAGATGTACCAATTAATAAAATTATTGAAAGATACGGTTTCCATATTTTAGATATTAACATAGACCATGTTTTAAAACTTAATAGTTTAAAAGATCACCACAAAGACCCATTTGATAGATTACTTATTGCACAATCAATCATTGAAGACTTTACTTTATTGACAGACGATAAATTAATTAATCAGTATTTTAATTGAGTCTGAAAGAACCTATTCAATTAATCCCTTTTCCTCTTCTGATGCGATCACTTTGAAGCCAACGTGTGAATGGCCAGCGAAGAAGAGGCCTTCACCGACTCCAGCTTGAAGTAAGAAATGTTTTTCTCCACCGGTTAAAAAAAAGGTCTGAGAAATTTTTTCAACCGCCGCGGTTGACTGTTTTAATATAATCTGTAATGAAGAGTTAGTGATTATGGCTCTTCCTTCATCGGTTGACAGAAAATCTTCAACATCTTGGGTAATGGTAGTCAGACCCAAGTTATATTTTCGAGCTCTTTTAGCAAAAGAATGCAGATAGGCTCCTGAGTCTTTTTGTTTAATTAAATACCAGGCCTCATCTACTATTAAAACTCTTTTTTTCTTTTCGCGACGGACTCGATTCCAGATATAGTCTAAAACAATATACATAGCCACCGGTCTCAAATTTTCTTCCAGGTCGCGGATGCCGAAGACAGTAAAGGGATTTTTTATATCAAAGTTTGAATGCTGGTTAAAAATACCGGAGGCGGAGCCGGAGACAAATTTTTCAAATCGATCAGCCATTTCTTTTGATTCAGGTGTTTCCATACCGGCAAAAACCTTAAAAAGATCCTCAAGCAAAGGCGGCTCTTGGGAAAAAGTTTCCGGATCTTGAGTAATTCCTTTTTCCCGATAGGTCAAAACTAAGGCTCTGTCTAGAAGAGCGTCTTGAGAAGGAGTTAATTCACCCATAATTACCCGCATTAGAGAATGTAAATCAAGAATTTTATTGGAAAGTTCGTCTGGTCCGGCATTGGTTTTTTCCAGATCAAATGGATT
>CAYIVY010000118.1:0-3715 GCA_964366945.1 uncultured Gammaproteobacteria bacterium | reverse complement strand
TTCAGACGTGTGCTCTTCCGATCTACCAGTTTTAATCTGGAAATTTAGTAATTCCCATGTTGATATTGGTTTAGAACGTAGCTGGTTCTATACTATTAATAATAGTATATTGGCTCATTTATTTACTCTTCTAACAACAAATCCACTAATTAATTTTGTGACATTAAATGGAATTGCAACTATTATTATCTTTTTTTTAACTATGCCAACAATAAAAACTAATAACGATTTAATCATCAAAAATTTTGTTGTTGCAACAATAATTATTTTAGTTGTTCACGCCATTTCCATATCATGGTTCCCTTTAACGATAATTATTCAATCACAGATAATCAGAGCAGGAGTTTTCATAAATTTTTTCTGTTATCTGTACTTTGCTGGCTACACGGCCGAATTAATATCTACTAAAAAAATAGACAGTAATAATATTACTATTCTTATTTTGGCCTTATTTTTTTCAATTTCTCCTCTAGTCTCACTTGTCATATTACTCTTGTATCAAAAAATGAAAAATGAAAAACTAATTAAACTATTAAAAATAATGATTATGCTTATTTTTATAATAACCCTTATTGCTCTTAAAATTGCAAGCATTTGGAAACCAGGCATTCATATTGGCCCAATAAAAGATGATAACTATGATGTTCAAATGTGGGCAAAAAATAATTCTGGAAAACACGATATTTTTATTACTCCACCTGCATTATGGTGGCTCTATAACCTTGAATGGAGAGTGATTTCAGAGAGATCTACCATCTCGACCTTATCAGAAGTTCTTGAAGGCGCTTTTCTTCCATCATATATAAAGTATTGGAGACCTCGGTTTGAAGATGTTGCCCCTGGAGCCCTTGCTCAATTTTCTGTTGATCCACTTAAAAACTTTGAGATTACAAAACAAGCTTACTATTCGCTAACTAAAAATGACATAATAAAAATATCAAAAAAATATGGAGCAAAGTACTTTGTCTCAGAAAAACCTAGTCGATATCAGCTACCTATCATATATCAAAATAATAAATATACAATTTATAAAATTTACTAAATAAGACATATGTACAAAAGACGAACAATTACTGTCCTGGTACCTGCATATAATGAAGAAAAAAGAATCCTCAATGTTCTCGGATTACTTAAGCAGTGTGATTTTCTTGATGAGATTATTGTAATCAATGATGGTTCTACTGATCAAACATTAAACTTAATCAATAAATTTGACTATATTAAAATCATAAATTTAAAAAAAAATCATGGCAAGGGATTTGCAATCGCAACAGGTATCAAAAAGGCAAAAAATGAAATAATACTATTCATTGATGGCGATTTATTAAATCTAAAAGTATTACATATAGAAAAATTGGTTAAATCATTAGTCAATAATAAATATCAAGTCAGCATAGGATATCCCATATTTTATAGCATTGATCATTTACTTAAACCTATCTCAGGTGAAAGGGCATACTTTAAAAAGGATCTGATGCCTCATTTGAAAGAAATAAAAAAGAAAGGATATGGGTTAGAATTATATCTAAATTATATTTTTAAAAATAAGAAGACTAAGATATTTCCACTAAACGGGGTAAGAAATATATTAAAACATAATAAGCAATCTCTTGATGTTGCCGCAAAGTTATTTTTGATAGAATTTCTTGATATTTTTGGGGAAATATCAAGACAGAAAAATCCTTTTCTATATTTGAGTAAGTCTTATTTAGAGTCATTTTATTTTAATAAATCAAATAATGAAAAAAAATTAAACATTAATAAATTTTTTAAAGACATCAAAAAGTATTTTTTAAAAATAATTGAATAAAAGTCTGACTTGATCTTCATTATGATTTGGTTTGTAACGAAAACATATCTAAAACTTCGTGTAATGTTGTGACTTCCGTCGGGGATTTATCATCCCTAAACCGTTCCAATCGGGGAAAACGTAATGCTAAACCAGCTGTGTGAGTAGGCGACTTAGTAATTTCATCCGCCCTAATCTCAACCACGATTCTTGGCGATACCCAAATATCACATTCCATCATTTTATCTACTAAGTAATTACTTGGTTTGTTTTTAACTTTTAACTTTTCACTTTTAACTTTTAACTGTTTCCATTCTTCATCTGTTAACCCTGTTCCGATTTTCGCCACAGTCACAAATTTATCATTTTTTTCATCCAAAACTCCAACTAAAAATGCCCCCATGCCAAAATCTGTTCGCTTTCCGCGTCCATAATCATAACCTATTACCAAACAGTCTATCGTGTCGTTAATCTTTGCAGAATAACTTCTTTTATATTTGATCCAGTTCCAACCTCGGGCGCCAGGTTGATAGATCCCATCAATCTTTTTAGCAATTACTCCTTCTAATTTTTTGGTAATCGCACGATCAAAAATTTTCTCCAACCTATCTTCTTTTTCCACTTCTTCCTGATGATCAACAACGATAATTTGTTTACTAAGATCTTTATTTTTTATTGTTACCTCTTCAAGAGTCCGTCGACGTTCAATAAAAGGAAGTTTAATAAAATTTTTTCCATCTAAATATAGAAGCTCAAAAGCAAAAAGTTTTAAAGGAACTTCAATTGCCTTTTCTTTAATATCATATTTTCGTTTGCGCTGAGCAGTTTCCTGAAAAGGAAGAAATTCGCCAGTCTTAGGATTATATCCAATCGCTTCTCCCTCAATAATCAATTCATTGGCTTTGATTTCCTTCTTAACTCCTTCAACAATATCGGGATACATATAGGTTACGTCTTCGAGACTTCTTGAAAATAGTTTCACTTGATTATTTTTATAATGAACTTGCAATCTAAATCCATCAAACTTCGGCTCAACTAAGCACTTACCTATTTGCTCGATTATTTCATGAGCAGAAGACATTCTTTCTGCTTTCATCATAATAATTGGAGTAAATATTTCCGGTTCGATTTTATCTAAACCCTTTATCCCATTTTCTTTAAGTATTTTTCCAATAAATCCAAGATCAGGACGGACATGGTAGGCAGTTTCAATAATCGGTCTCAGGCTTTTATCACCTGTCAACATCCAGGAATATGCATCTAATATTGTCATATCAGAAAATCCTAAACGAATGATGCCAGTCGGAAGACGAACTAAATAACGACCTGACAATGGATCAAGTTGACGAATTAATTGTGAAAGTAAACTAATCTTAACATCCTGTGAACCGTTACCAGATGCCGTTGCCAACCGGTAAAAAAAATCAAAGACTACTAAAACCTCCTCATCTTTTTCTTCGAATGAACTATATTGTTTTTTAAAATTTTCAACCGTTTCGCCTAAATCGCCTGTTCTTTTAAACTCTTTTTCGAAATAACTTCGGTCAATATTAAGAGCAGACATTGCCGATTTGATAATCGTTCTCTCTGCCATCCCAAAATCAATCCCTTCATAAGCGGGGCCAACTCTTCCCTGAAGAAGATAGACAACTTTGGCAATTTCCTGAGCATTTAACGACTTAAATAGTTCCGCTAATATTCTTGTAATCTCTAAACGGGAAGCGTTTTTTTCTATTCTTTCAAAGTATTTAGAAAGTTCGGAAAAAAGCATAATAGTAATTATAGACTGGATTCCCGCCGGAGCCTGCCCTCGACTCCGATCGGGGGCGGGAATGACAAACTGTGTCAAGAAGTGTGAGCTCTTACTATACTGTATTTTATTTTCATTAGTAATTAAACGAGATTTATTTCTTCGCAGATTTTCTG
>CAYIVY010000117.1:0-3838 GCA_964366945.1 uncultured Gammaproteobacteria bacterium | reverse complement strand
GTTGGAATGAAAACGGCGTTTTTAATTTTGAAGGCGGATGTTATGCAACGTGCATCAATATTAAGAAAGATAGTGAGCCGCAAATTTGGTCAGCCATTCATCATGAAGGATCTCTAGTTGAAAATGTTGTTTTAAATAATAGCGGCGATTTTGACTTTGCGGACAGTAAGTTTACCGAAAATACCAGGGCCGTCTACCCCTTAGACTTTATAGAAAATTCTGTTCCAGCTGGAATAGGGAAGCACCCAAACTATGTAATTTTTTTAACAGCTGACGCCACCGGCGTTCTGCCTCCCGTGGCCCGCCTTAATCTCAATCAGGCCGCTTATCATTTTTTATCTGGTTACACCTCAAAATTAGCCGGCACTGAACGTGGTATCAGAGAACCCGTTCCTACTTTTTCCGCCTATTTTGGTGGTCCTTTTATGCCGCTTAAACCGATGGTCTATCTAAATCTTTTGAAAAAATATCTGCAAAAATATCAGACAAAAACTTTTTTAGTTAATACCGGCTGGATCGGTGGAGCTTATGGATCGGGGAGTCGTATACCAATCAGCGAAACTCGCAGCATTATAAATGCCATTCTCTCCGGGGAGCTCGATAGTTCTGAATGCCGCTTGGATAGTATTTTTAATCTTTTCGTTCCTGTTGCAGTTACCGGTGTTGATAAAAAAATTCTTAATCCCTCTTTATTTTGGGAAAATAAAGATCTATACTTGAAAAGCGCAAGTAATTTAGCCAGACTTTTTGGAGAAAATATTAAAAAATTTTATGGGGTTGATCAAGACATTATAAATTCCTGTCCAAGATTATAAATTATATTTTTCCTATGAAACTATCAAAACGGGCTCAGAATATTAATCCCTCGCTTACATTATCAATTACCGCCAAAGCCAAAGAGATGAAAAAACAAGGCTTGGACGTCGTCTCTTTTGCAGCCGGAGAACCAGACTTCGATACGATGTTTCATATCAAAGAGGCAGCTAAAAAAGCCATTGATGATGGCTTTACCAAATATACGTCAACGGCCGGAATTATAGAATTAAAAGAGGCCATCTGCGCTAAGTTTCGTCGGGATAACTGGCTTGACTATGAACCAAAAAATATAATTGTTTCAACCGGAGCCAAGCAATCTTTATTTAATATAATCATGGTCTTAGTTGACCCAGGTGACGAGGTTATTATCCCTATTCCTTACTGGGTTAGTTATGAAGAAATGGTCAAGATGGCCGAAGGCAGATGTGTCTTTTTAAAGACCAATAATTTTAAGATGAATCTCCAAGATCTGGAAAAAGTCATTACCCCAAAAACCAAAATGTTAATCCTTAACTCTCCATCAAATCCAACCGGAGTTGTCTATGAAGAAAAAGAACTAAAGCAGATTGCCTCTCTTTGTCTGAAACATAACGTCTATATCTTAAGCGATGAGATCTATGAAAAATTAATCTATGGGAAGAAACATGTTAGCATTGCCTCTGTTAATGACAAAATAAAAAAATTGACCATTGTTATCAATGGAGTTTCTAAATCTTATGCGATGACCGGTTGGAGGATAGGATATGCTGCAGGTGAAGAAGAAATAATTAAAGCAGCCGTAAGACTTCAGGACCACACGACTTCAAATCCTACCTCAATTTCTCAAAAAGCTGCTTTAGCTGCTCTTAACGGTCCAGAAGATCATGTTGGAAAAATGGTTTACGAATATAAAAAACGACGAGATTTTATGATTGACCGTCTGAATAGAATTGAAGGAATAATGGCTGCCCGTCCAGATGGTGCCTTTTATGTCTTTGCCAATGTCTCCAAATTATATAGTGACAGCATTAAAGGGTCGCTGGCTTTCTGCAAAAAATTACTGGAGGATGCCTATGTGGCAACCGTCCCCGGGATTGCCTTTGGTGACGATCGCTACATTCGCTTGAGCTTTGCCACCGGCATGGAGCATATAAAAAGAGGTCTCGATCGGATGGAAAAATTTGCCGAAAAAGTGAGAAAATAATTATTTTTTGAATATTGAAGTAATATCTTTGGAGTTGAAAGCACCATCGTTATTGAAATCAAATGGCAGCATTGACTTAAATTTTATTTTGTTGTCATCTTTTTTGAAAACTACAAACTCCTGTCTTGGTAGGTGATAGGGCTTTATAATAACCACTCGATAGAGCTCGTCAAGGGCAATATTTTGAATATTCTTTAATTCTCCCACACCTTTTTTAACAGAGATATTTTTTTTCTTAAATACTAATCTGTCTTCTATGTCAAAAATCTGAATTTCATAATCCTCTCCCCTCCCCGATCCAAAAGGAAAAAAGGAGGTTTCAAATTTTGCCGTAGGTAAAGGTAAAATATTTATTTTCCATCCGCCAGCTGGCGGATCACTTTCCAAAATATTTTTACAATCTTTTTGCAAAATAAATTTGATTTTTTTATTTCCCAAACCTTCATTTGTCTTGAGAGTAAAACCCACTTCTTTTTCCTCAAACGGATTAATGCTCTTTAAATCATCAAATAAAAATTCGACAGATTTCACCGATTCAACCCTTCGACTTTGCTCAGGGTAAACCGACTCCGACCGATTCAACTGATATCCATCATCTTTATCCCAAATCGCCTGACCTAAGTTATTTATCTTTACTTTAAAATGATAGGTTGATTGAACGACCAAATCAGTCGGTAACCTAAAATTTATCCAGCCCTTTTCAATCTGCTCCGGCTCACCTTTTGTCTTTGACATGTTTTGAACGGTATAATATTGTTGGTAAAACTCTTGTGAATTATGTTGTTTCCAAGAAAACTCTAAAAATGGATCGCCCTGATAGTCAAAAACAAAGGGGGTAACCGCTACTACTCGTGCATCGGGCAACCAGACATTTTCATAAGCCGACTTAAAGTATTCTGCAACCGTCTCTCTATTTAATTTTTGTTCATTTCCAACCCATCCAGTTTCCGTGATAAATACCGGCAGTTCCTTATTGACCCCCAATTCTTTTAATAACTCCAACTCCCACTCATAAGTCCTCACCGTCCCTCGACCGTATCCATTTGAACTACCAGAAAAACCAGGATTAGGATAAGAATGGGAAGCCCAACCGTCGATGTATTGAAGACTGTCTTTATCCAAAGACAGTCTTCTTAAAAAAACCTCCTCATCTTCCATCCCCGGTGACCAAGACGGAGCTGACGCATCAAATCCGGCTAACATAACAAAAAAATCAGGGTTTTTTTCCTTTAATTTTTTGGCAAATTCCAGAGAAACTTCTGCGTAACTTTTCTCATCCGTCTCTCCGCCCCACTCACGACCGTGATTTGGTTCGTTAAATAAAGTAATGTAGCGATTTTTAGTTACCCAGTTTAGAGAATCAAGAAAATCTACCCAACTTTGAGCATCTTTTGTTTCTGGTCGGCGCCAATTTTCGCCTTCGGGTGAGGTAGCCAGACGTATGATTGGAATTAAATGATATAGGCGGAGTTGATCAAAAATATCCTGCCATTTTTCTTTATTTCTGTCATTTTCCTGAATTACCAAAGTAATATATCCCCAATCACCACCATTACTATTAACCAACTCTTTAACTTTTGAAAATTCCTCGGTATTTGGTTGAGCCAGATGAATACCGAATTTATTATTTGAATTGGCAGCGAAGATAGAGAGAGGGAGAAAAAATAGAGTGAATAATAAAATTAAACGATATGACATAATTTATTTAATCTCCACCTCAACGCCTGCCTTTTTTAGGAGATCTATTCCTCCCAAATCATGATGCTCTTGTCTACAAACGACTCTCTTAATTCCCGCATTGGCTAAAATTTTAGCGCAGCTTGAGCAAGGATTGGTAGT
>CAYIVY010000116.1:0-3877 GCA_964366945.1 uncultured Gammaproteobacteria bacterium | reverse complement strand
TTGGCATACACGCAGGTTTTAGGAACCTGTGCCCTAATAAGGCGTGGAGGTTCAAGTCCTCTCTGCGGCACAAAAGGATATAATTTGATGATGAATAAAAAAATCCTAAACCATTTTAAAAAACATGATCCTATTATCCATGAGTGGGCGGTCAGAGTAGGGGAGTTGGAGATAATAAAAAAAGACAGACCGGATAACTATTTTTACAGACTTTCCCGGGAAATTGTTTGCCAACAGCTCTCAGGTAAAGCAGGAGAGGCAATTTTTAATCGCTTTAAAAAATTATTTCCAAATGAAATCGTGACCGCTCTTGATATCCTTTCGATTTCCCATGAAAAACTTCGAGCTTCTGGTATGTCTAATGCAAAAGCCAGATATGTAAGAAATTTAGCTGAAGAAACTATTCATGGCGACCTGCCTATCTTACATCTTGATTCAATGTCCGATGAAGAAATTATAAAAGTATTAACAAAAGTTAAGGGTATCGGCCCTTGGACTGCCCAAATGTTTTTAATGTTTACTTTAGGAAGAGAAGATATATTTTCTCAGGGAGATTTGGGTTTAAAAAAAGGACTGCTAAAGATCTATAAACTGAAAAACCAACCAACGAAAAATCAAATAGAAAAAATTATTTTTAAATGGTCTCCCTATAAAACTTATGCTTCAAGAATTCTCTGGGCAAGTTTAGAAATAGTGATATAATTTTTGATATAAAAATGAAGTCATTTATTATTTCAATAATATTTCTAATCCTTACATTAATTTTAATTAATAAAAGCGTTTTTGCTCAAGTTGAGCCACCAAAACAAGAGACCCTTGAGGCAACGGTTGAAAAAATACTGGTGGAAAAACAATCTTACCAAAAACTTGAGTTATATATCACAAAAGGTACTTTAAAAGGTAAAAAAATCATTATTGAAAGTGGAACTCTTCCTCTGGCAAATTTACAACAATACCATGAAGGTGATAGAGTAATGGTTTCATATGGCAAGGATTTTAAAGGTAACGATAGCTTTTACATTTCTGACTTTATTCGTAGGGATGCCCTTTTATGGCTATTTATTGTTTTTATTATTGTTACTTTATATATTGCCAAGTGGAGAGGTCTTATGTCCCTGTTTGGAATGGCGATTTCATTCCTGATTATTTTTTATTACATCCTACCCAATATTTCCGCAGGCGCCGGACCGATTTTAATTTCAATCAGCGGATCGCTAATAATTATTCCTGTCACTTTTTATTTCTCTCACGGACTTAATAAAAAAACCTCCGTTGCAGTTATAGGAACATTGATCAGTTTAATTATTACCGGCATTCTTGCCAGCCTATTCGTTAGTTTTACCAAACTTACCGGTTTTGGATCCGAAGAAGCCGGTTTTCTTGAGATCGCCAAACAGGGAGCGATCAATATGAAAGGTTTATTACTGGCCGGAATTATTATTGGTGTTTTGGGAATATTGGATGATATCACCATCTCTCAATCGGCGATTGTTTTTCAGTTAAAAGAAATAAATAATAAATTAAAATTTAATGAGCTTTACAGCCGGGCGATGAACATTGGACAGGATCATATCTCCTCAATGGTTAATACTTTGATCTTGGTCTACACCGGAGCTGCTTTACCATTGCTTATTTTATTTTTGAATAACCCTCGTCCCTTTTCTGAAATAGTCAACTATGAAATGATTGCCGATGAAATCGTCAGGACTTTAGTCGGAAGTATTGGCTTAATTTTATCGGTGCCGATTACAACTTACATCGCCTCAATAGTCGCTTCAAAAAAGTAAAGATAGAAATTAGATAGAAATTACTTTTCATGTAGAAACATGATAAGAAAATACATAAGTATTATCCCTACTATAAAAGGCAAGGCCTGAGACCATTTTTTTTGTTCATTATAATCGCGGTGAAGGTCAGGAATCAAATCCGAGCAGGATATGTAAATAAATATTCCAGCGGAAAAAGCCAAAAGCACAGGCAGGGCGGCGGAAAATTTATGGAGAAAATAATATCCCAAAATACCTCCTACTACAGCCGTTAGTCCAGAAAGGAGATTAATAATCAAAGCTTTTTTTTTGCTTAAACCCGAGTGGACAAGAATGCTAAAATCGGCGATTTCCTGGGGAATTTCGTGGGCGGCCATGGCAATCGTCGTTATCAATCCCAAGGCCGGATTAGCAAGGTAAGTCGCTGCAATGGTTATTCCATCAATTAAGTTATGGATTCCGTCTCCGATAGTAATGAGAAATATAGTTGGTTTAATCCCGTGAGTATGTTCGTGGTGATGAAACCATAAAAGAAATCTTTCGATAAAAAAAGAAGTAATGATACCCAAAAATGCCGGTAAAAATATATTGATCTTTAGTCTTAACTCCGTTGCCTGTTCAGCTGCCTCTGGAAAAAGATCAAGGAAAGCGGTTGTCAGGATGACTCCAGCCGCAAAAGATACCAGATAGGGAATAACACTTTTTGTAATTAACTTTTTCCATAAAATCATGATTGCACCACTTAAAGATAAAAGACTAATGAAAATATTGGCAAGTATTATTTGAGTTAACATATTATTGACATTCCTGGCACAACCCAAAAAATTCTAAGTTATGTTTTTTTACCAAAAATTTTGACTTCTCTTCAACATTTTTTAATAGACTCTTTTCTTGCATCTCAATATCTTCAACATCTCCGCAACTTTCACAGACCAAGTGATGATGATGCTCATCTTGATTTTTCAATTCATATCTTCTTTTACCTTCACCAAATAAGATGACGTTAACCAAGTCTGATTTTCTTAATAGATCAAGTGTTCGATAGATAGAGCTCAGATTAATTTTATTTTCAAGGAAACCATTTATTTCGTTTGCGGAGACTGGCTTAGAGAAGTGAGTCAGTGCCTCAAAAACTAATTTTCTTGGTTTAGTATATCTGGTTCCAATTTTTATCATTCCTTATTATTGCAAACGACTTGCAATATGTCAACAACATATTACTATCAACAATAAATAGATTAAAATTTGATAAAATTATTTCTATGAACAAAAATACAATAATAATCTCTATCGTTTCTATTCTTGGAACTTTTTTGCTTCTGTACGGTGTCTATAAATTAATTAACCAACCGGTTATCACCGACTTTCCTCAAACCAAACAATTAAAATCAACTGATCATGTCAAGTGGTCACCGGAAAAAAAGAATATTTTAGTTGAATATAGCGATCTCGAATGTCCGGCCTGTCAAAATGCCCATAATATCATTAAATCTATTGAAGCCTCGGGTAGCGCTGACTTTGAAATTACCAAGAAGGTCACTTTTGTCTATCGTCATTTCCCACTTTTTCAAATTCATACTAAAGCTAATGTGGCTGCTTATGCGTCTGAAGCAGCTGCTAAGCAAGGAAAATTTTGGGAGATGACAGATATACTTTTTAAAAACCAAAAAACCTGGGCAAAAAGCAACGATCCTCAAAAAGAATATTTTTTGAACTATGCCAAAGAACTTAATCTTGATCTTGATCAATTTAAAAAAGATTCTAACTCAGCCGAAGTCAAGAATAGAGTCAACGAAGATTTAAGTGAGGCCGATAAAATGGGAATTAACTCGACCCCAACTTTCTTCCTCAATGGTCAAAAAGTTGAAGTTAATAACTTTAACGAATTTAAAACCTTGTTAAAAAATCTCTAAGTAAAAAGTGATCAAAACCCAGATTTCAAGCAAACAGATAATTATCAATAACCTTCTCGTAAACTTTTACTATTTAATGCCAAAAAATAATATTAATAAAACTTTGGTTTTTCTCCATGGTTGGGGAGTCGAAAGTCAACTTTGGTTTAAGATAATTCCCTTTTTAATTGATAAAAATTATTAGATCGGAAGAGCGTC
>CAYIVY010000115.1:1958-3901 GCA_964366945.1 uncultured Gammaproteobacteria bacterium | reverse complement strand
TTCTTAAACCAACTATAAGTTTCCTAAAAAAAGCCTTTCTTGTAGTAGCTGTTTACTTTATCGTCATCAGTCTATTTTCTCATTTTATTGGTAAGGATAAGGTCGCCTTGTCCTCAAACAAATCAGACCCAATCCAGAAAAACCGAGCAGAGATCTATAAGGTTATCAACGATAAAAAACTGAGTAAAACCAATGAAGGAAAATTGACCATAGCCTTATATCGTGGTGTTATGTGTAAGATGATCGGTGAAGGCTGTACCAATAACCCTATTGATGGAGATAAAAACTATCATAAAAGTTTCTTTGGGTTTATTACTAATCTGATCGTTATTCCCTATGCTAATCCTCCAGCCTCAGGCATCAAATGGGCTTATGAAGGTCTTCAAAACGCTGGTTTTGTTCCAAAAACTCTGGCCGCAGAGGGCATCGGTTTTGCCGCCATCAAACCTTTCTCCAATCTTTGGAAGATCTTCCGAGATCTCTCCTACATGCTTCTGGTCATCGTCCTCATCGCCATTGGATTTATGATTATGTTTCGCGCTAAGATCAATCCCCAAACGGTCATATCAGTCGAAAACGCTTTGCCGAAGATTGTGATTGCTCTAATTTTAATAACTTTTTCCTTCGCCATCTCAGGATTTTTGATTGATTTGATGTATGTCCTGATAGCTCTTATTATTTCTGCCTTAAGCAGCAACAATACTTATTTTGATGCCGGCAAATATACTAATGAATATCTCACTGCTGGTCCTGGAAAAATATATTCAACTTTATATCCAGATGCCGGAATATTAAATATTGGTAATGCTCTACTGTCAATCACCGGGACAGGACTACAGATGACACTCCGAACAATCGTTTCTGTAATAAGCGCGTGGCTCGTTCCACAATCTTTGAAATTAATTACTGAAGGCATAAATGCAATTATACTAGGTATCTCTAAAACTAGTTTGGGTGGTTTTAATCTAGGCTTTCTAGACGCAATTGCAATACCACTTGTAAATTGGCAAATAATTTTACCTTTAAGTTTATTTCTAGGTTTTTTTTGGATCCCTCAACTGATCGTTGGAACGCTAGTTTTACTTACAATAGTTTTTCTATTTTTTAGGATCTTCTTTACACTTTTTATGAGCTATTTAAAGATCTTTCTATATATAATTTTTGCGCCAATTATATTACTTTTCGAAGCCGTACCAACCGGAAAATCGGTCTTTAGTTGGTGGTTTAAGAGTCTATTTGCTGAACTTCTTTATTTTCCAGTTTTGATCACTTTACTTTTGGTTGGTAATATAATTCAATCTATAGCAGCATCCGGGACACAAATGTGGCAACCTCCTTTCTTAGGTCATATTGATCCCAATACCTACTCTATCTTGATCGGAATGATGTTATTACTATTAATTCCTGATTTGATGAAACTAACAAGAGAACTGCTGGGTGTCAAAGATCTGCCAATTCCTGTTGGTATTGGTACATTCTTTGGTGGTGCTGGGGGAGCAGTTGGTGGAGGAATGGGCTTAATTGGACAATTTGGTAGTCTTAGCTTAGGATTAACAGCTATAGCGCCAATGTTAGGCTTGAAGGGTCAGAATTTAGCAGAATATGCTAAAGATTTTGTAGGTAGAGTTAGAAAACCAAGAAATCCAGGAGCCAGCGGTACCGTTGATCCAGAAGCTTTACCTGGTGCAAATGCTTAGTTGCATAAAAAAACTAAAAATGCCAGTATTCTCAAATTATTACCTCCAATCAAACGAAGGATAACACTGGAAAGCAGGATTCTTATACCCTTGACTTATTACGTACTATGTAATAGAATTATACTTAGTTATTACAATTTATGTATTAAATATGGAGTTTAATCGGAAAATAATCAAATATTTGGAGCTTTGGCGCAATAAGAAAGAGAGAAAGCCTCTAATTGTTCGTGGGGCTAGACAGGTTGG
>CAYIVY010000115.1:0-1948 GCA_964366945.1 uncultured Gammaproteobacteria bacterium | reverse complement strand
TGGAAAAACTTCAGCTATCCTTCTCTTTGCAAAAAAATATTTTCCGAATCTAATCTATATAAATTTAGAAAAGGCCGAACATGGCCGCCTTTTTAATCAAGAGTTATCACTGGATGAATTTAAGAAAATTATTAACGTTCACTTTGGAAGATCTCTCATTCCAGGTAATACTCTTTTATTCATCGATGAAATTCAAGAAAGCCCTTATCTGATAAAACTGTTAAGATTTTTTTATGAAGATATGCCCAATCTCCATGTCATCTCAGCCGGTTCTTTGTTTGAAGTAAAGATAAAAGAAAAAGGAATTTCTTTACCGGTTGGGCGGGTTGAGTTTCTTTACCTTTATCCTTTGGATTATTTTGAATTCTTAGAAGCAATCGGCGAGATCGAAACGGTTAGATTTTTAAATAATTTTGATTTTAAAGATAAAATCCCTTTTTCACTTCATGACAAATTTATTAAATTATTTTATGACTATGTTTTAATCGGTGGGATGCCCGAGGCAGTAAAGATCTATGCCCAAACAAAAAATATTCAAGAGGTCAACTTAGTTTATTCTAATCTTATGACGTCGCTCAAGGAAGATATTTATAAATATTCTTCACGATCGTCAGGCAAATATCTGTCTTTTATTCTTGATCAAGCCCCTTTATTTGCTGGGCAGTCGATTACTTACGCAAAATTTGCCGGGTCAGACTATAAAAGTCGCGAGATTCATAGATCGTTTGATACTCTATCGCTTGCCTTGATTATCAATCAAATAAGAGCTACTAAAAGCTCTAATCTTCCTCTTATTCCTCAACAAAAGAAGGCTCCAAAGCTGATATTTCTAGACGTTGGTTTAGTTAACTATCAAATGGGAATACAAAAAGAATTTACTAACCTTAAAGACCTTGATTCATTTTATCAAGGACGAATAGCCGAACAGGTAGTCGGACAACAACTTTTATCGTCTTTTACCCAAGACACTGCAAATATTTACTATTGGTATAAAAAACCTCCTTCGGAGGCGGAAGTTGATTTTTGCCTTACTTTTCAAAGTCAAATAATAGGCATTGAAGTAAAGAGCGGAGTCACTGGTCGACTAAAATCAGCTTATCAGTTTATACAAACAGCTAAAAATAGTCGTGCTCTAAGAGTATATAGCGGAGAATTTAAGAAAACTAAAAACATTATCTCGTTTCCCTTTTATCTTCTTCCCCGCTGGCAGGAAATTTAAGAAATAAAATTATCAAGAATAACTACTTCCACTTCGTTGACTTTTTTTAATTTTTCGTCATTAGTTATAAAAAGTTTGGATTTTTCTTCCCAAGCACTGGCTATTTGTAAACAGTCAGGAATTGAAAGTTGATATTTTTTTCTTAAAAAAATTGTTTTTTTACTAATTGTAAGGGTTGAGTAAATAATCTTTAAATTATCTGTATGAAGTAAAAAAGTTTCATAAGATTTGGAAAGGTCTTTTTTATCTATTAATCTGGAAAAAGAAAGTACTTCTATAAGACTAATAAAAGAAGTTTTTAATTCTACCTTTTTTCTTTCTAGAAGAAGAAATAATTGGTTAGTTAATGGAGAATATTTTGGATGAGCTTGAAATTGATAAATAAAAATATTAGTATCGACCCCAATTATCCCTTTATTGCTTATCAAATTCTCAAACTTTTTATTCATATTTTTTATCCCAAGACTCCCTTTCTTTTTTTACATACTCAGTTGCATCAATTCCGCTCCAAATATCTTTTCCCAACCCTAAACTATAAGTACTGATATTTTTTGGTTTAACTCTTAATACAACAGCTTTGCTTTTTACCCAATCAACCACGTCAAGAACCAGCTTCGTGCCTGATTTTAAATTTAAAGCTCGACGTAAATCAATCGGAATGGTAATTTGCCCTTGAGGACTTAAAATAACTGTTTTCATACTTTTATTTTTACCATAGATCTAAAAGAT
>CAYIVY010000114.1:0-3925 GCA_964366945.1 uncultured Gammaproteobacteria bacterium | reverse complement strand
AATTTTTTCAATGATATCAGGAATAGCGGCTGATGTTTTTAGTCGAAAAAAAATAATTTTTCTTGTTCAAGTTTTTTGTTTTTTTAATACTTTAGCTTTAGTTATCCTAACAATCACTGGAAAAATTACCCCGTTGTTGATCTATCTTTTAGTCGGACTGGAAGCCGGCTTATACTCCTTTGAGTCACCAGCCCGCCAAGCGATACTACCAAACATTGTTAAAAAAGAAGATTTTTCCTTAGCTGTCAATATTAATAATATTCTTTATAGTTCTACCAATTTTATCGGCCCCGCAATTGCGGGATTTATTATTGCTTCTTCTGGAGTTCAGTCAATCTATCTTATTAATGCTTTTAGTTTTCTATCTGTAATTTTGGCTCTTATTTTTATGAAGCCAATAGTTGTAAGGACTTTGGAAAAACAACCTATGTTTAATTTAGATAGCATTAAAGACGGTATTAAATTTGTTTTTAAAACACCACTTATTTATGGCTCCATGTTAATTGATTTTGTCGGTACTTTTTTTGCTTCGGCGACTACTCTTATGCCTATTTTTGCCGTTGATATTTTAAAGGTCGGACCAAAAGAGCTAGGTTTTCTATACGCTGCTCCCTCAATTGGGGCAATTATTGCCGGATTAATTTTTCCGTTCATTAACAAAATTAAAAGTAAAGGAAAACTTCTGGTTTTTAGTATTTGTTTCTTTGGTTTAAACACAATCTTTTTTGCCTTATCAAAAAATCTATACCTATCCTTAATATTTATTGGTTTGTCCGGAGCTGGTGACATGATTTCGGTAATAATAAGAAATGTCATTCGTCAGTTAAATACGCCTGATCATCTCAGGGGAAGAATGACGGCAGTTAATATGGTCTTTTACACCGGTGGACCCCAACTTGGAGAAACAGAAGCTGGAATAGCCGCTAGTTTGCTTGGAACACCTTTATCGGTTGCCTTCGGCGGAATTGCTACAATAGTTGCAACAATATATGTTGCCATCAAAACACCTGAGCTTTTAAATTATAGAGACAATGGTTAGTATTTTTGACATTTACGCATTAAAATTGTCAGATTACTTTCATAAAGTATTTTTTTGTTTGGATTTCTTCATCTATGTCAAGAAATATCCACTTGACAAACCTACCATTTAATAACATGATAAAATAAAATATGAAGAAAAATGTTTTTGTATCTTTTTCTATAGCTATGGCTTTTTTTCTATTTTTCTGCTTTTTAACATATGGTATTACTCTATATTTAATACTTTCTAATCCAATCATGCTGAAAGGTCCAACTTTATTCAAAAACATAGACTTGGAACCATTAAGGATTTATACAATGCTATTTTTTGTTATTTTTTTCTTAGTCTTTTTCTTTCGATCAATTAGAAACACAAATAATTTACTGCTTAAACTGATTAAAATTCCTTTTACAAAACCTTACGTCTATTACTTTTTTGTATCACTATTTATTACAATAGGCCTTTACTTTGTATTGGCAATGGTTGTTATGCTGATAGGTTTTGGTGGTAGTAATATTAAAATTAGTACTTCATGGCTGATATTACCTATATATTTCCTCTACTTTCTTTTTCTACTTATAATTGCTTTTATTGAATCACGTCATTATAGATTGGAAAAGAAATATTTACTAATATCGCTATTTTCTCCTTTCATATTTTTTACCTTTATTTTTCTATTTTTTGATTTTTATACCTCTAAAATAACCAAACCAAAAGAAGTAGTAAAATACAAACAATATATTGTAAGAAAAACAGCCAGTATGGAAGTTATTAAGCAAAAAATTACTTTCAAAAATCCTCAGTATACAATTGAAAAGGCGGAATCAAACATACTATTTCGATTTACTACAAAAGCCCTTATACCAGTTGAACATACAAGTGAAGTAATTAGCGAAGCATTGGAAGGCGTGTTAGATATTATTCCGGATAGTCGATCTATTTATGGACCCTGTAGACTATCAAATGTTTTTTTGCGTGAGTCTAAGCTCAGTACCAGTGAACAATATTCATGGAGACCTGCGGGAGTGTACGATTTAGAAATAGAGTGGTGGATTTACGGTGATAATTGCACTATTGATTTTTTGTTACAGGAGTTTATAAAACAACAACCAAATATAATTATACAAACACGGGATAAAAATATTGTTTCAAAGTTTTCTGTTAAAGATGTCCAAAGGAGATAATCAATGTGTAAAAAGTGTTATATAAGGAGTGGCTTTGATTTTAAAATTTTATGTTATAATTTACCTCTATGAAAGCTAAGATTCACCCAATTTACTATTCCGATACTCAAGCTGTTTGTGCTTGCGGCAATGTCTTTGTAACCGGATCAACTAAAAAGAACATTTCCGTTGAAGCTTGTTACAAATGTCATCCTTTTTATACAGGGGAACATAAATTTTTAGATAGAAAAGGTCGAGTAGACTCATTCCAGAAAAAACAAGCTTTTGCTGTAAAATATAAGAGTACCTATACAGGCAAAAAACAAAAAGATAACAAACAAGAAAAAAATGTAAAATCTTTACGCGAACTTTTAGGAGAATCATGATATAATGTTTTCACCTAAGACACCAGGCTTGTCCTCCGAAGCTTTAGCGAAGGGGGATAGTAAGAAATTTATCTCCTGATAAACTTCTCCCGATTAAATCGGGAGGGATGGTAGAAATATGGTTAATCAACTTAAAAAAAATCAAGTCGACTCAATTCTACAATTATTAGAAAAAAAGCCTAACTTTCTTTTGATTGAAATGGGGAAAACCACACATCAAAGCTTAGAATCAATCCGTAAAGAATTAAGAAAGGACGATGCTCAGATTAAAGTAATTAAAAATACTTTATTTGAAAAATCTGTTAATAAAATTGCTGCAAAAAAAGCTGTATATAATGAACTAAAAAAGCAGTTTTTTCCTCTAAAGGAAACCAGCGCTTTGATATCTTTAGGCGACCGTTGGCATGAAGGTCTCAAAGCTCTTTATCTTTTTTCTAAGAAAGATATCACAGTAAGTTTTAAATTGGCTTTATTAAACAATAGTATTTATAATGCGGAAAAATCTCTGCAGATTGCTCAGTTACCAAGTCGGGAAGAGCTATTAGGAAGAATTATTGGTAGCATGAAAAATCCAATGAGTAAGTTCGTTTATGCAATCAAATATAATACTAATAAGTTAGTGTATGTTTTAAAACAAAAAAGTAAAAATTAAAAAATCAAATCCTCCTACGCTAAAGCTACGGAGGATGAAAGGAGGTGAAATCATAAATGTCTGACATAAAATTATCTGAAAAATTACAAAAAATTGCTTCTGAAGTTGAAACTTTAACCGTTGTTGAAATGGCTGAGTTAGCAAAATATTTAGAAGAAAAATTTGGCGTTTCCGCTATGGCTATGGCTGCCCCCGTTTCCGCCTCCGCAGCAACGGCTACGGCGGACAAGGAAGAAAAAACAAGCTTTACAGTTGTTCTTACTGCCGCTGGTGACAATAAATTAGGCGTAATTAAAGCTGTTCGAGAGATTCTTCCCAATTTAGGACTTATGGATGCTAAAAAATTAGTCGAATCAGCTCCAAAAAACTTGTTAACTGATGTCAAAAAGCCTGCCGCAGAAGAAGCTAAGAAAAAGATTGAAACTGCTGGTGGAAAAGTCGAGTTGAAATGATTTTACGCTATAATTAATCTGTATGGATAATAAAAAACAGTCTAGCTATGAAGCTGAGTCAATTGTGGTTTTGGAGGGGCTGGAGCCGGTCAGAAAACGGCCAGCGATGTATATTGGAACTACTTCTCAGTATGGGGTAAATCATTGTTTAAATGAGATTATTGATAATTCCATTGATGAGGCATTAGCCGGTTTCTGTCATCATATTGAAATTAGGATTGAAGACAATGGATATATGACGGTTATTGATG
>CAYIVY010000113.1:0-3941 GCA_964366945.1 uncultured Gammaproteobacteria bacterium | reverse complement strand
CTATCGACAAAATATAAAGAAATATTATTAAAGATAAACTTGTAAACTGATACGTATTTGGGTGGAATTCCGAAACTGTTGTAAAATTCAGTAACAATGGAATTTATGGAATCATTATCTTCTGTTTTCCCTCGATAAGAATACGGCTTTAATAGATTAATGACTTGTTGGTCTTCAGGTTGAGTATTAACAGTAATTTTAGTTGATAAACGATCAATAATAGAATTTAGAAATCCCATATATTTAATATAATATTTTGGGTATATTAAGTGCCAACTGGCTCCCCCGAGAGGACTCGAACCTCTAACCTTGATCTTAACAGGATCCTGCTCTACCGATTGAGCTACAGGGGATATTGAAATATTAAAGTGCTTTTTCATTTTACATCAAAGATGCCTAAAATCCAACCGCTGCTACAAAATAAAATGTTAATATTTACGTATGTTAGGATTAACAGAAAATATTAATAAGTTTTTTATTGTCAAAAGGTCGGTTATTATTTTTGTCTTCAAAATAATTTACTTTCTGCTGGTTATTTTTGTGATTTCCGCCTTTTTATTTTCCAATTTTAGTAATAAATATCTATTGTTTTTTAATAGTTATGGTGTTTATTTTGGTAAAGGTGCGCTTGTGACCTTTATCATAACTCTTTTGCCTGGCATAGGAGAAAGGCTGATGATAAAAAATCAATTTCTATCAATTTTAAAAATTTATAGAAGATATCTGGGTATTTTAATGTATATTCTTGCAATAGCTCATACGGCGCTCGTGAAGATACTTTTTTTGACCTCTTTAAAAGATCTGTTCTCTAATTATACTTTCGAAATCATGGGGTCAGTGGCTTCATTGATACTTTTTTTCCTGTTTATTACCTCCAATAATATTAGTGTCAGTTACCTCAGAATCAACTGGTATCGCTTGCACCGATTTATTTATCTAGCTATGTTTTTTATCTTTCTCCACGTTGCTTTACAACGCTTAAGTATCTGGACTATATTGATGGGACTATTAATTATCTTACAAATCATTTCTTTTGCAACTGTCTATAGAAGAACCCATTCTTTTACAGGTGGAAGACCACTTTAAATTTTATACAATATGATATGAAAATCATATCAGATGGTCATAACTTACAGCAAATTTCTACTGAACTATCTAGAACTGGTAAGAAAATTGGTTTTATCCCAACTCTGGGAGCTCTCCACGAAGGACACTTAACGCTTGTCAGAGAATCAAAAGCTAAAAACGATATTACGATCGTTTCAATATTTGTCAATCCGGCTCAGTTTGCTCCTAATGAAGATCTGTCCAAGTATCCCCGTCCATTCGAAAATGATAAAAAATTATTGGATAATGAAAGAGTCGACTATCTATTCTATCCCGACGCAGCTGCAATCTATCCTCCAAATTTTCAAACGTATGTCACGATAAATAAATTGCAAAATATTCTTGACGGAAAGAGTCGTCCGGAACACTTTTCTGGAATGGCTACCATTGTTTTAAAATTATTTAATCTAATTTTGCCTACCAATGCTTATTTTGGCCAAAAAGATTTCCAGCAGTCGGTCGTGATTAAACAGATGGTAAAGGACTTAAATCTACCAATAAAAATTAACGTCGTCCCAACTTTACGGGACCACGATGGATTGGCTCTTTCTTCAAGAAATATTTTTTTAAGCAGTCAAGAAAGATCGCTTGCGTTAAATTTATACCAATCTTTGCTTTTAGGAAAAAAATTGATATTGGCGGGAAATAAAAATGTTCAAATGATAAAGTCAGAGATGAATAAATTTCTGCAAAAAAACAAATTAATACACCTTGATTATATTGAGATTTGTAACCCTGATAATTTAGATACCGTCAAAGTTATTCCAAAAAAGGCAGTGATCTTGATCGCTGCAAAAGTTGGAAAAACTAGATTAATTGATAATATATTAATTTAAAAAAATTATGAATAATAATTTTAAGGACAAAGTCTATAAAATTTGCTGTTCTATCCCCAAAGGAAAAGTTGCTACTTATGGACAACTGGCTAAACTTGCCGGGAAACCAAAAGCCGCCCGGGCCGTCGGGGTTTTTATGAAAAATAATCCCGACGCTCCCATCGTCCCCTGCCACAGGGTCGTTGCCTCAGATGGAAGTCTTACTGGCTACTCAGGAGTCGGCGGAATTACCCAAAAGAAAAAAATGCTAATTGATGAAGGTGTATCTTTCAAAAATAACAAAATTAATCTTTCTTATTCCCAATGGATAAAATAATTTCCCTTCTTGCTTTATAAATTATTTTCTGCTTCAATTAGATTAAAGCTCTTTATGAAAGTAAGAAGTTTTATCATCATTAGTCTTGTCCTAGTTTTTTCTTTATTCATCCTTAGTCCTACCTTTGCTGAAGATAAAAATATTCAAAATTCCGGTTTTGCCGGCATGATTCCCAAGCTTCCCAAGACTCAAAACGATCCGGAACTTTTTAACAACTATGTTTATCCTAACTGGGGGCCGGTTTGCCAAAAATATACATATACGGTTACATACAAAGACAAAGAAGGCCGAAAGCCGGAATATATGAGAATTATATTTAACGGCAAAGCAATCGGGATGGAAAAACAAAATCCAAATGATAATGACTATAAAAACGGCATTCAGTATATTTATAAATTTGTTCCCAATAAATTAGGTTCAAACTTTTATTATTTTGAGGCGTCAAACGGTAAAGGGCGCGCACGCGCTTCAATTATTGATTCTCCTGATAACGGGCCGGTTCTTTTTGAAAGCGCTTTCAACAAAAATGAAATTGCCGTTATAGACAGCAAAACCGGGCAAAAGATTTTAAGATACCCGACTAAAGAAGAATGGATTGGGGGCGTAGCGTTGTCAGATGACGGAAAATATTTAGCGGCCAAGACATCTTTTAAAATATATCTTTTTGACACGGGCAATCCCCAAAAACCAAAATGGGTTTACGAGTATATAAAAGGTGGCAGTATGGTTGGAGGTGATGTTAAAGGAGGAATTGATATTTCGGGAGACGGCTCTAAAATTATCGCTTCAATTGGTCAAAGCGTTTTACTTTTTGACAGATCCAGCAATAAACCGCTTTGGAGGAATGATCAAATTGGCAATTCTTACAATGTTGCCATCTCTGGCGATGGAAAATATATGGCGGCCGCAACTGCAGGCGAAGAATCAAACCCCAAAACAAACCTGCTTATTTTATGGAATGATCAAAGCGAAAAACCTCTTTGGCAATATCATGCAGCCGGTAATTTCCATGATGTTTCTTTATCAGCAAACGGAGACTTCATATCAGGCTCAACCGGTTGTCCGGATAGAAGATTTTATCTTTTTTCCAAAGACTCAAACAAACCGCTCATTAAAAGCGACCCATTGACCCGCGATTCCCCTGTTCATCGGGCAAAAATTTCCGCTGATGGAACACTCATGGCAGTTGGCAGTGAATCGGACGCCGGAGCTATCTTTCTTTTTAAGGCAAATTCTAAGGAACCGGTTTGGAAATTCCCAACCCAAAATGGCAGTTCAGTAAGAGCATTAAATTTTACACCTGATGGAAAATTTATCGGGGCGGCCACTTTTGGCGGGCAGGCGTACATCTTTGATAAAGATAAAAGTTCTCCTGTTGCTACTTGGGTTGTAAACAATACAGCTTTGGGAGGAATGGATATAAGTGATGACGGTAGTTTTATCGCCGCCGGTGGAAAAGACAAAAAACTTCATATTTTTAAAAAAGGCACACAAACCGGGAAAGATATTTCTTTTGATGAGTATGTAGAAGAAGTCGATATTTCAGGAAATGGGAAATATATCGCCGCCGGAACTGGTGGATCTGTTTATTTTTTTGAAAGTATAAATAATGATAATAAGGTTTTCCCCTGCACCACAATTATCGAGCCAAAAAGATCGGAAGAGCGTCGTGTAGGGAAAGA
>CAYIVY010000112.1:0-3969 GCA_964366945.1 uncultured Gammaproteobacteria bacterium | reverse complement strand
ATTTTCGATTAAACTGATCAAGGGAAATAATATCTTTCCCAAAAAAAATCTCAGAAATATTCATAGTCTCTGAGAATAATATTATATTTTATTTTGAAATAAAAGCAAGGGTAAAATTTTCTGGTTCTAAAAATCATTTGTAAAGAAAGTCCATAAATAGTATCATTTATTCATGAAAAATACTAAACAAATTACCAAAATGACAGATATATTTAAAAATCCACACTACAGAGGGAAACATGTTATTTTGGCGGCTGGAAAAATTTATACTGCAAAAACAGGCGATGGTGCGGCAGACATACTTGAAAAGATAAGAAAAAAATTTCCTAAAATTACACCTGAAATAGCCTACCTTCCTAAAGCTCACTCTCTAATATTATGGTTATAAAATTTGATTATGAATACGTGGATCAGGGTTTTTTTGGTCAAGTATTTCGTCCTGTAGCTTTGGTTTCTTTTCGCTCTCCAAAATCAGCATTATGGACTAACATCTGGATGATCGTCGATACTGGAGCTGATTTCACTATACTGCCAAAATACGTATCAAAAGATTTAAAAATTTCTTTGGAGAATGATTGTATCGTTGACACAACAAAAGGAGTAGGAGGAGAGCAAGCAATATATCTTTGTAAAAATAAAATAACGGCTAAAATTGGCAATGTTAGTCGTATAGTTCCCCTTGGTTTTTTTGGAAATGATGAAGTTCCACCACTTCTTGGCAGACTGGGTTTTCTTGAAACTTTTGACACTTCGTTTTTAAAATCTCACATTACTGTATTTAAAGAATAAAAATTTTTAGGATTAATTATTCTGATATAATTTACTTCAAGGGCGAGTGCTGGAATGGCATACAGGCTAGTCTCAAAAACTAGTGGATTTATTTCCATGAGGGTTCAACTCCCTCCTCGCCCACTAAATCTTTTAACTAAGGTACTTATAATCCCAGGTTGAGGTCCAAAGTCAAAAATACCGAAATAAGTTTCACATAAGTTACCTTCATCTGGTCGAAAAGGTGTGCTTTGTCTTCCTCCAAGACTAACCGCTTGAGATTGTAACGCGTGTACTGTGTCAGCTGCCCCATTAATTGAAAAACTCCCTGTTTTGCCTGTTATGGATACATGGACAATTGACTTTCCCCACTCATTTACTGCGCTAACAGAATATTCTTGATTTGTAGTACTATCAACCGCAAACCTAGCAAAATCTGCCGCACTAGATTCGGGCGATAGTCTAATTGGTCTTTCTATCATAGACTTGTATTGTAACATTTATTTTCACAATTTTTTGAAATATTTACATTATTTGTAATAATATAAAAAATTTGTTATCCTTCACACTGTCTTGATGTGATAAATTAAATATTTAAAGTTCAAAAATATGACTGAGAAATGTCCTCATCGTTGTGTTGGTGGATCACAGAGTGCGATGCTAAGAAATTAGGCATATGAATCAAGAATAGACCGAGCTCGACCAGGGGAAGTTGTTGGAAATCTTATTGCTGGAGGCGCTCGAATAATTAACCATACTCTTTCTTCAGAAATGGGATGGAATCCTCACCTACAACAATCACCACAAATAGAAGTGATTTGTTTTGGAGATTCTAATTTACCTCGATTTGAAGCCGAGAGATTTAGACAAGGGCTAAATTTTACTCTTCCTGTTGATAGTTCAACACAACCTGGATCAATTCAACTTTATTTATTACCTTTAGTAAGGATTAATAAGGATGGTCTTATGGATTGTAAAAGATCACAAATATTCTTGTTTAATGGACAGCAAGTAGATGACTTACAAAACTTACTTGCTTAGTTGTTTTGGTATATTTTAATAGCATGTTATCACTCACAACAGTATTGTAAACTATTCAAATTCCCCTATAATATATACTAAAATAAAAATTACTCATTTAATAAAAAAATAATTATGAGCGTTGATATATTTACAACAAATTACTTAGCCAAAAGGTTTTGTGGTAGTGAAGGTGTATGTTACTATAAAAATGAATGTGCTCCTCAATTTTTTGCACAGGGATTCTTAGGACTAGAAATTAGGGTAATAGGCAATGGACATAATGGTTTTTGTGAGCCGATTACTGAACGCAAATATCCCAAAAAAGGTTTTGAATACACAAGAGGGTTAGGTGATAGATGCGGTGGAGTTGTTGGAACAGACAACCCTATTGAGTTATAATTGAAGTAAGAACTTGTTGTGACTCAACTGTTTTGTAAAATAATTAATAAGTGTGGTATAAAGCAGGAGTTTAATTTGTACAAACAGAGTAAACACTTCGCCTTGACAACAATAGATATTTGACTATACTATATCCTATAATTATGAGAGGTGCGGAACATAGAACGCAATTTGAAAACGGGTTTTTTCCAAATGACCCATTGGCAGCAAATTTTAGAGCATTTGGATTGACGGGAGTAGCCTATCTTTGTGACCCAGCCAAAATTAAAGCACGTTTACCTAGATTAAATCGAGAAACATTCGATCACTTGGTGAATAAAAGTAATGAATCTGCTGAAGTGGCCAAGATATTAGCATCAATTCCTGATGGATTAGAAGATGGTGTGGCAGATCTTGTTAGTGGTGTTTTAAAAATCCGTCATAGACAAATAAGCAGTCATAGTATTAAACCACATCTAGCAATGTTGGAAGGTTTGCAAGCGGCTAAACTTTTAAATGATAGCAACCGAGATTTAAAATAATTTTGAAGTAAATATTTTAATAATTTTCACACCTCCTTCACGTCATGGGCATTGACTCAATAAGCAAATAAATTTTGTGATATACTGTTTTTATGAAAATGCAAAAAAAACTTACCATTTCTGAATATGAGTTTCCGATTGAAGTAAATCAAGAAGATGGTTTTTTTCTAGCAAAATGCTCCAAGTGGCAAGATTGTTATGCTCAAGGAGACTCTTTGGAGGAAGCCATTAACGAAATTTCCTATGTGGCCTCATCCTTAATAGAACTTTATAAAGAAGAAGGATTAAAAGTGCCTCTAAAACTTAAAAATATCCGAGAAGAAAGAACGCCATTGATAAAGTTGAATTTCCCTTTAATTGTTTCCACCGCTTAAAGACTAAAATGAAAATCCCGCCTTTAAAATATCGGGAAGTTATAAAAAAACTTCGTAGACTAGGATTTGTTTTTAGAAGGGCGACTGGAGGAAGTCATGAGATATGGTGGAACGAAGAAACAAAAAAAACTTGTGTAGTTCCACATCACCACGAAGTAAAATCAGGGACTTTAAAAAGCATTATTAATCAGGCTGGAATTACTCCAGAAAATTTTCTAAAGAAATAATTTTTTACACCTCTTTCACATCATGGGGCATTGATTCAATTAGTGAGCTCTGAGTGATTTGGATGAATTCGGCTTTTTGCCAAATTTCTTCAATATTTTTAGATCCGCAATATGAAAATCCTGATCGAATTCCACCTATCATCTGTCTCACCAGGTTGACGACATTTCCTCGATATGGGACGATTGCCTCGATGCCTTCTGCCGCATATTCTTTGAGATCCTTTTTTACTTTTGTATCTTTTTTTTGCCTATCGTGATTGGCGATCAGTGAAGCCATACCCCGAATTAATTTGTATTTTATATTTTTTTTAAAAAAAGTTAAGGCTGGTGACTGATCACATCCGGCAAAAAGCGAACCAATCATTACAGTTGAGGCACCAACTGCTAAAGCCTTGGCTATGTCACCGGAATTTCTGATTCCACCATCGGCAATAATTGGAATATTATATTTTTTTGCAACTGCGGAGCATTCAATAATTGCTGTCAACTGTGGGACTCCGGCGCCGGCGACCACTCTCGTTATACATAGCGCTCCCGGTCCAATCCCGACTTTAATCGCATCAGCTCCACTTTTGATTAACTCCTCAGTCGCCCCTGCAGTCGCCACGTTTCCGGCAATGAAATCTGTTTGAGGAAATTTATTCTTCAGCTCTTTGA
>CAYIVY010000111.1:0-4020 GCA_964366945.1 uncultured Gammaproteobacteria bacterium | reverse complement strand
ACTATGGCTTAATCCATAAAGTGTATAGAACCATGAAGGAGCTTGATTAAAATCATTCGGAATTGAAGCGTGTGAAATTAACAAATAAATAGTAAGTGGTATTCCCCAAAAAAGATCTGAAAAAATTGCCCACCAAACTGCTTTCTTCCAATTATATTTTTTAAAAGGTTGGTAAATGGAAAACGCAAGCAATCCATGAGTCCAGGTTGTCATACAGAAGTTGTACCATCTATTTAACTTTCGGATAAGTACACCCCAGGGGTGTCCAGTATCTATCGATTAAAAAATACTTTCAAAACAATCTAAAACATTACTTTTGTAGGTTATAAGCGGTAGACAATCATTTTCTAATTTGAGTAAATAAAATACACCCCAAGGGTGTTATGAAAATGTCCACTCACAGACCAATTTTATCTACTAACGAGTTTTATCATATTTTTAATAGAACCATAGCCGATCAACCAATCTTTGATAATATCAATAACTTGAAAAAAATAATTAGAATCGTTGATTATTATCGATACAAGCAAAAAGTCAAACTATCTAAATTCTATTCGCTTCCTAATCGAATTAAAAATGAACACACAGAAGAAGCTCATGAAAAGTTACCGTTGGTTGAAATTTATTCTTTTGCATTTATGCCTAACCATTATCATTTTTTACTGAAACAACTACAAGATAAGGGAATTGCTAGATTTATCAGTGACGTCCAAAATAGTTTCGCAAAAAATTTTAATATAGTAAATGATCGAAATGGGTCATTATTTCAATCTGGTTTTAAATCCAGAAGAATTGCTTATGAAGAAGATTTTTATCATATTTCTCGTTATATTCACCTAAATCCAGTGACATCAAACATAATAAAATTTAATGAATTATTAGATTATCCATATACCTCTCTTAGCATGTATTCAAATACTAATTTGAACAAATTTATCAATGTAGAATATTTATTTAACCATTTTCGAAATCTAAGTAGCTACGTAAAGTTTTTAGAAAATCAAGTTGAATATCAACAAAAATTAAAAAGAATTAAAGACCTTTTACTTGATTAGTCCACCCCTGGGGTGTCTTATTTTATCATCTGCAGATTTACTCGACCCATATTATCAATCTGATAAACTTTAACTTTGATTTTCTGACCTAATTTGACTACGTCTTCTGGATGTTTGACAAAACCAGTCCCCATTTTAGATACATGGACCAAGCCTTCTTTACCGGGAACCATCTCTACGAATGCCCCGAAAGGCAACATTCTTTTAACTTCTCCTTCAAATTCTTCACCAACTTGAATTTCACGAGTTATATTACCTATATGTGCGACTGCTTCGTCAACCTTTGCCCGATCGAGTCCGCTGACCGTCACCTTACCATCATCTTCAACGTTAATCTCTGTTTGAGTTTTTGCAATTAAAGCTCTAATATTTTTTCCACCTGGGCCTATAATTTCTCCGATTTTATCAGGTGGGGGTGTCAAGACAACGACTTTAGGTGCATAACGGGAAACTTCTTTTCGGGGATGGGATATTACCTTATTCATTGCATCAAGGATCTTAAGCCGCGCTTCCTTACCTTGAACAAAAATGTCCTTAATCATTTGTGAGGTTAAACCACTGTTCTTTACATCAAGTTGAATGGCTGTAATGCCGTCCTGCGTTCCGGCAATTTTAAAGTCCATCTCACCGGCAAAATCTTCCAAACCAACAATGTCAGTTAGTACTGCATATTCATCATCAGATTTAGACACAAGCCCCATGGCTACTCCAGCCACTGCCTGTTTTAAAGGTACGCCAGCATCCATCAATGATAGAGATGATCCGGATACACTACCCATCGATGAAGAACCATTTTCGGCTAAAATCTCGGAAACCACCCTAATTGCGTAAGGAAAATCTTCAACTGAAGGCAGAACAGGTTCAATCGCTTTTTCGGCTAAAGCTCCGTGACCGATTGCGCGGCGGGATGGCCCTATCATTCTACCCGTCTGACCATAGGAATAAGGTCCGTCGGAGTAGTGATGGATGTATCTTTTTATTTCTTTGCCTTCTGGTCCTTCAATAAGCTGCTGCAAAGTCGTAGAACCTAAGGTAGCAATTGAAAGCACTTGGGTTTGACCCCTTTGAAACAAAGCTGAGCCGTGAGTTCGTGGTAACAGAGATACTTCAACGTTAAGATCGCGCACTTGATTAAATATTCTTCCGTCTGGTCTGACTTTCTTGGACAAGATATCCAACTTAATATTTGCATAATTATATTTTGTGATTGCGGCCAAGATCTGTTTAGTATCGAATTTTTTGTCTAACTCTTCAAAAATTGTATCAACTAACTCTTTAGTCATTTTATCTTCACTTCCTGCAGTTGCAGCAGCTTGTTTAACGGAATCAGAAACCTGTTTTGCATATTTAGATTTGACCAGTTTTAAAATTTCAGAGTAATCAACTTCGTCAGGGGCAACATCTTTTTTCTTACCGATCTCTTTGGTAATTGTTTCAATAAATTCGATTATTTTTTTGTTTTCAATCTTAGCCATCTCAATCCCTTCTTGAATAATTTCATCTTGAATCATATTGGCTTTCGTTTCAATCATCAGTACTTTATCTTTTGTCGATGAGACAACTAAATCAAGATCAGAAAATTCCTGCTCATTTTCAGTCGGATATAAAATAAAAGCTGATTCTTTATTTTCACTTGAAGTTACATATCCAACACGAACTGTTGAGATTGGACCTACCCAGGGAATTGAAGATACGGATAGCGCCATTGATACCGCAATTGCCGAAAGAATTTCCGGATCGTTAACTCCATCAATTGATAAAAGTGTTACAACAACCTGTACCTGTTTTTTATAAGTTTTTGGGAATAGCGGCCTGATTGATCTATCAATGATTCGGCCTTTGAGTACAGCGTCATCCGAAGGTCTACCTTCTCGCTTAACCCAGCGGGATCCTTTAATAAGTCCTCCCGCATAAAGCTTTTCTGCATATTCAACAGATAATGGAAAATAATCAATATTAGGATTTTCCGAACCAACTGCAACGGTTACCAAAACAGCCGTATCACCAAGCGTTGCGTAAACTGAAGAATCAACTGCTTGAGCTAGCTTTCCAAATTGAAGAGTTAGCTTTTGCCCATCAATCTCAATGGATTTTTCGATAATTTTATTCATTATTTTTTAAGTCCAATCTCTTTGATCAATGTTTTATATCTTTTTTCGTCTAATTTCTCCAAATAATTAAGAATTCTTCGCCTTTTAGCAATTACCTTTAGTAAACCACGACGTGAATGATTGTCCTTTTTATTAATGTTCAAATGCTCTGTTAATTTCCCAATCTTGTGACTAAGAAGAGCTACCTGAACTTCTGGAGACCCGGTGTCACCTTTTTTTTGTCCAAATTTTTCAATTATTTTTTGCTTGTCATCTTCAACTAAGGTAATTGTTTCAACTTTTTTGGCAGTTTTTGATACTTTATTTGTTTTTGCAATTTTTTTTACCTTGTCCCGTGCAGTTTTTTTAGTAGAAGTGGATTTTTTTTCTGTCTTCGCTTTAACCATAGTTTCCCATTATAATTGAAACAAATGAGAGTTGCAACTGGCAAATTAGGAAAAAAACTGTTTTTTTTGTTATTGCTATTGGGTTTGATCATCACTTTTGCCTTCACAATAGCACCAACTAACCTTACCACTATACTAATAATGAATATACTAGTAAACGTTTTTATATTTTTTCTATTTAAAACTTTTTTAACAAAAAGAGCTGCTCTTGTCCTAACCTTACCGATATTTTTGATTACCACTCTACTGTCCCTCAAACTTTTTGACCCTTTAAACCTAATTTTAGTCATCAGCCTATCAATTGCAGTTGGGTTGTTGATTAGATAAATTGTTTCTGTCTTCTTCCCAATTCATTGGATTGTCCTTAATATATTGTTTGATTCGACAAAATTCTTTTTCGTTACGAATAATGCGGTCGTAAAAACGGGATTGCCAATGAAACAATATTTTATGTGAATTTGCATATTT
>CAYIVY010000110.1:0-4044 GCA_964366945.1 uncultured Gammaproteobacteria bacterium | reverse complement strand
TTTTATTGACAACACTAATAACAAACAAGGTTACGCGGCCGGTGTTAATAATGGTTTACGATCCGCCATCAAAGACGGCTGTGAATTATTCGTTATTGCTAATCCTGACATCTCATTAGACTTACTTGCCCACCGAAGCCTTGGCGAAGGCGGGTTAGACTCATCAACTCACTTTGACATCTTTGGCTTAGCTATGAAACAACAAAATAAAACTTACTACGGAGGAGTAATAGACAAACTACGAATGAGTGGGGGATTGATTGAAAAAAAACCCAAAAAGAGATTTATCTCGACAGATTTTGTTTCCGGATCTTTAATGTTTATCAAGAAAAAAGTCATCGATAAAATAGGTCTTTTTGATGAGAGTTTCTTTATGTACTATGAAGACGTTGATTACTGCCAGCGTGCCAGAAAAGCCGGATTTAAGATTGGCATTGATACTAAATTAGTATATAAACATTTTGAAAATTCACAAAAAAATCCAACAAAAGAATTTTATTTATTTAAAAATCGACTTAAATTTTTATTTAAATACGGATCATTAAAACAAAAAATTTACGAATTGATCAGGTCTCCAAAGACAATATTTGAAGAAGTTAAGAAACGACCATTTTATTTAAATTTTTTTAGTCTAAATATTTCCTCAGTAGTCAATAAAATTCTCCATTTTGTTTTGTTTTTAATATTAATTAATTATTTCAAACCTGAAGAATATGCTGTATACACCTTAGTCTGGACTCAGATTGGCTTGTTTTTGCCGTTACTAGACTTTGGCACCACCTCATATGGCTTAGTTAATATCGATGACAATTATTTAATTGAAAAAAAAATCAAGGAACTGTTTTCACTTAGATTTTATTTATCGTTAATAACCTTTTCTTTAACAATTGTTGTGGCAATTTTATTTAATTATTCGGCAAACATGCTTATTCCAATCATTTTGACTTCCTTTGTGATTTTTGCCAATATGTTTTCCGGGACTTATTTAATTTTAAGTTCTATTAAACAAAAATCCTACCTTGCGTCCCTCATTTCTATGCTTTTTCAAATAGGTTTAGTAGTTTCACTAATTGTTGGGGTTTTGCTTACTAAGCAATTAATGACCGTTTTTATCATTACTTTTATTTTGTATAACCTCTACTCATTCATAAATTTTATTCTTGTTAAAAACGTTGTTGGTAGTTTATCTTTGAAGATCGATTTAAAACAATGGTCAATAATTATCAAAAAATCCTTTATTTTTCTTCTTATTAGCTTACTAGCTGGATTTTATTCTAAGGTTGATGTTCTTATTCTAAATTTTATTAAAGGTAAATATGCCGTTGGGATCTACTCGGCCGGCTACCGTTTTTTAGACGCTTTGATGTTTATTGTCAGTGCGTACAATATTTCATCTATGCCACTATTTTCTAAATTGGCAAAGGAAAAAAATGTAAATATTTTTAAAAATAAAATTAAAAAGGATACTGTTATGGTCTTTGTAATTGGTATGTTTGTTGCTTTAGGTTTTTATTTTTTCACACCGATTATTTTGCCAATTGTATATAAGAGTACTTATTTTCAATCGATACAAATTTTAAGAATAATTATATTTGCTTTGCCTCTAATTCTTTTGACTTCAGTTTTTCTTAATTCGATTTACGCATTAAATAAAGCAAAGACTGTTATTTATATTTTTTTATTTCAATTGGTTTTTAATATTATTTTAAATTTTCTATTCATACCTCGATTCAGTTTTTTTGCTTCTGCATATATTACCTTAATTGGCGAAGCCCTCAACACTCTGATATGTTTTATTATTTTACGAAAAACTTTAAATGAAAATTTCCGTTGATGGGGGAGCGCTTTATCAAAAAAATGATCATCGTTTTGGAACCGCCGTCTTTTCTGAAAATTTAGTTAAGGCCTTGCAATTTTATGATAAAAAAAATCAATACATTGTTTATACTTTTAAAAATCTTAGGCCAAAGTTACTATGGCTAAAAGTTCGAGTCTCAATTGAAGAATTTATAAATAAAAAACCCGTTTTCCTCGCTTTGAATCAGGCCATTCCACTTTATACTTCAGGAAAAGTAATCAGCTTTTGCCATGGTCTTTCTTATCATTTTTTCCCTCAATATTATTCAAAAAAAGACGTTCTTCGTCTAAATCAACAATTAAGGGAAATGATTAAAAGATCTGATAAAATCATTACTTCTTCTCAAAAAGTTAAGGACGAACTACTATCTGTTAATAAATTAATTGATAAAAAAATAATTGTTTTACCCTTCGGTATTCCTTTAGATATGTTGGATACAGTTACAACTCTGATGCGGCCGCACTTGAGTCGTAATAGAGTTGAGAAATATTTTCTCTTTGTAGGTATGGATCATCAGATAAAGAATATTAATTTTATTAAAAAAGCTTTTAGGAAGTTTAATAATGCAAAAGAGTTTAAGAATTATAAATTAATTATAGTAACTAATAATTGTTCCAGGGAAAAACTTCGCAGACTTTATATCAATGCCACGGCTTTATTGACAGCTTCGTACTATGAAAGTTTTAATTTTCCTGTTCTTGAAGCTTTATCTCAAGGTTGTCCGGTAGTTGGACTGAAGTCAGCAATCATTCCAGAGTTAGAAACCTATGTTAATTTAGCTAATAATCTGAATGAATTTGTTGAGAATATGAAATCAATAACTATAAAACCGACTGAGCGATCAACCTTGCCTGCCGGCAGGCAGGTTAATCGATTGTATAAAGATTTTAACTGGAAAAATTATGTTAAAGATTTAGTAAGATTATATTAATAATATGAAAGTAACTGCTGTAATTTTAACTAAAAATGAAGAAAAAAATATTGAGAGATGCTTAAAATCAATTAGCTTTTGTGATGAAATAATAGTTATTGATGATTATTCAACAGACAAAACGATCAAACTAATCAAAGATTCTAAGGTGACAATTTTTGAGAGAAAACTAAATAATGATTTTGCTTCTCAAAGAAATTTCGGTTTAAGCAAGGCAAGTAACGAATGGGTATTATTTGTTGATGCAGATGAAAAAGTGAGTGAAGAATTAAAGAAGGTAATTAATAGTCTGGTCCCGACTGAGTCGGGAGACACAGATGCTTACTTTTTAAAACGTCGTGATTATTTTTGGGGTAAAGAACTCAAATACGGAGAGATTAAAAAGGTCAGAGATAATGGGATTGTCCGCTTAATTAAAAAAGGCTCGGGAAGATGGATGGGTACTGTTCACGAAGTTTTTCATACGGCTAAAACAAATGGAAAACTTAATGGATTTCTTAATCATTATCCTCATCCAACTTTAAAGGAATTTATTAATGCTGTCAATTATTACTCAACAATTAGGTCTGATGAGTTATTTAATCGAGGTAAAAAAACTAATATTTTTGAAATTATTTTTTTTCCAATGGCAAAATTTATTTATAACTATTTTTTTAATTTCGGTTTTTTAGATGGCCCGGCTGGCTTTACCTATGCCTTTATGATGAGTTTTCATTCTTTTTTGGTTAGAGCTAAGCTTTATCAACTAACAACCAAATGATGACTATTCTATTTTATTTAACATCCTTTCTATTCTCCCTTGGACAGCTAGGTAGAGTTTCTTTTTTTAACCAACAAGTAAATTTTTATCTTTACGAAATTTCTTTAATTTTTAGTTTATTTTTTTTACTTTCTAAATATCAATTTCGCCCAATTGTTGAAGCTTGGAAAAAATTTAAACCAATATTTTTTTTCCTTTTTATATTACTGGTGTCATTACTTCCAGATTGGTTAAAATATAACCAATTTGAAAATAACGTAGCTTTATTATATTTTTTCCGTCTAATTTTATACTTTGGTTATTTTTTTTACCTTCAGCATCATTTAATAAGAGAAAAGGAATTTTCTAAAACAGTAAAGATGGGGATTCTTCTTATTGCGGTATTGACAATTTTTTTAACGCTAATTCAATACTTTCTTTATCCTGATTTGAGAAATATTATTTATCAAGGTTGGGACCCACACCTCTATAGAACTTTTGGGGTTTTTTTTGATA